>RFXE01000068.1 GCA_009921785.1 Alphaproteobacteria bacterium | reverse complement strand
ATTGACGGCACATTCGCCCGCGCATGGGCTGTCCAAAAATATGCCCCGCAACTCTCAGGTGATGTTCTCGATCTTGTTGTCGATTATGTCACTTATGTTTTTGTGCCTGCCGTTATTCTATTGATGAGTGGTCTTTACCCACATTGGCTCTTGGCGCTTCAAGGCGCGATCATCGTCTTGTCGGCTGCATTATACTTTGCCTCTAATACGATGAAGACGGATGATTATTGGTTTCGAGGCTTTCCGGCTGTTTGGAACCTCGTTGTGTTTCACATTCTTGTGTTTCAACCGCCTGCACTTGCTACAACAATTGGCGTCTTAGTGCTCGCTCTGGCGCAAGCTTCAAATTTCACCTTTGTTCATCCGGTGCGCGTGAAAATGCTCCGTCCACTCACGCTCGCTTTGTTGGGCGTCTGGGTTGTGGTTGCCCTCATTGCTTTATATGAGGACATGAAAGTCGATATTGTAGCCCAATGGATTCTGGGTGTGATTGCGGTTTATTTTCTGGCCCTCGGACTTTTTCGTCGAGCGAACGCATAGGCGCGCGCGTTCAGGCCTCAATCCGCGCACCATGTTCAAGAACGCCATAGCGGCGCAATGAGTCAACCACTTGTGCATTGGCGTTTTTGAATACAACTTCAGTTCCGCCTTTATGAAATCGATCAATCATCACCTTTAGTGAATGCGCTCCCGATAGATCAAGAAAGGGCACAGCGCGGCAATCGAGGATAAATTTCTTCGGGTGTTCCCCGATACGATCAAGCACCTCAGAAATCTCTGAAGCGACACCAAAAAAAAGCGGACCTTCCATGCGGTAGATTATCGTATCAGGATCTATCACTGTGTTATTTGGCTCTTCGACTTCTTCAACCCGACCAGATTGCGCAACGCGATGCATAAGGATGAAAGCCGATAAGACGACACCAACCGCGATGCCTTCCGTGAGATCACGAAAAATCGTCAACAAAAATGTAGCGAGAAGGATAAGGGCATCAGGCCATGAGCGCTTGAGTATCGAAACAAACTCAGCGCGCTCCGCCATATTCCAAGAAACAATGGCGAGGATCGCGCCCAATGAGGCGAGGGGGATATAAGACGCAAGGGGCGCTGCGAAGAGAATGAGCAGCAAAAGCACGAGCGAATGGATCATGCCCGCCACAGGGCTCGTTCCGCCCGCGCGCACATTTGTAGCGGTTCTTGCGATCGTGCCCGTTGCACAGATTCCGCCAAATAGAGCAGTCCCGATATTGGCAATGCCTTGCGCGATCAGTTCGATGTTTGAGCGATGACGACGGCCCGTCATCCCGTCAGCCACAACAGCAGAAAGGAGTGATTCAATCGCTCCGAGAAAGGCGATGGTTGCCGCGTCTGGAATAAGGGACACCAAACGATCCATCGAAAATGCGGGAAGGTTTGGCAAGGGAAGCGTATTCGGTATACCGCCAAAACGTGTGCCGATCGTTTCAACACTCAATCCAAAAGGCGCAATGATAAAAGTGAGAAGCGAGGCCAATCCGATTGCGATTAAAAAGCCAGGCCAATGCGGCTTCGTTTTTCGCAGCACCAAAATAACTGCCATGGAAAAAAGACTGATGAGTATGGCTGCTGGAGATATAGTTCCAAAAGCATGACCGATTGCATTGAGTTTCGGGATCAAAGCAGCCGGCTCGCGACCTGCGAGAGTCAAACCAAATAGATCAACGATCTGGCTTGAAAAAATAATTGTCGCAATCCCAGTGGTAAAGCCGACAAGAACGGGGTGCGGAATATAGCGGATGTAAGAGCCCAAACGCAGAGCACCGAAGACGATCATTGTAAGCCCTGCAATGATCGTAGCGATTAATAAGCCGTCATAGCCTTGGCGTTCGATGATTGACGCTACAACAACGATGAAAGCGCCGGCCGGTCCGCCGATTTGAAAGCGGCTTCCGCCTAAGAGCGAGATCAGAAATCCCCCTATGATTGCGGTTATCAGTCCACGGTCTGGTGAAGCGCCCGACGCTTTGGCAATCGCCATAGAGAGCGGAATAGCGACCATCGCAACCGTGAGGCCGGACACCGCATCACGCCTTAGCCGATCAAGCGAGTAGCCTTCCTGAAACACGCTGAGCGTCTTGGGAATGAGACTGTCTGAGGAGCGGACAGGCGCAGACATTGGACCTTTGTCTCCCGATTGCTATTCTACAAAAATCAATCGTGGAATGGCAGTGTCGCTTGAAGCGGCCTGAAACACAACTAAGATTAAAGCATAGTTTTTGGATAACAGAGGAACTGATGCTCATGACCAAAGCCATTCGTATCCATGCGCAAGGCGGCCCCGAAGTGATGGCCTATGAGGACGTCACAGTGCCGCCGCCGGGCCCGGGTGAAGTCCGCATTCGCCATCATGCTATAGGTGTGAATTATCTCGATGTTTATTATCGCAAAGGCCTCTATCCGGCGCCGTCGCTTCCGTTCACGCCCGGCAACGAGGGTGCGGGTCAGGTCGTTGCTTTAGGCGAAGGCGTTCGCGGCCTTAAGAAGGGTGACCGCGTGGCCTATGTCTCGACGCTTGGCTCTTATGCCGAGGAGCGCAATGTTCCTGCTGCCGCGCTTGTACCGATTCCTGAAGGAATATCCTACGCGACCGCTGCGGCGATGATGCTGAAAGGATTGACGGCGCATTATCTTTTGCGTCGCACCTATCGTGTGAAGCCCGGTGATATCATTTTGAACCATGCCGCTGCTGGAGGCGTGGGACTCATCCTCGGGCAATGGGCGAATGCGCTGGGTGCAACTGTCATCGGTACAGTCGGCTCCGATGAGAAGGCTAAACTCGCGAAGCGAAAAGGCGGATGCCATCACGTCATCAATTATCGGACTGAAAATTTTGCTGAGCGCGTGGCCGCAATCACCAAAGGCGAAAAATGCCATGTCGTTTATGATGGAGTCGGCAAAGATACGTTCCCACAGTCACTCGATTGTTTGCGTCCGCTCGGTATGTTTGTGAGTTATGGCAGTGCATCAGGTCCCCTTGATGCCTTCAATATCAACCTGCTCTCGCAAAAGGGATCACTCTTCGCGACAAGACCGACGCTTTTCACTTACATCGCGAAACGGAATGATTTGTTGCGAGCGGCACGAGAAATGTTCGAGATGATGGAAGAGGGGTACGTAAAAATTCCCGTGCATGCCAAAGCGAAGCTTGCCGATGTCGTAGAGGTTCATCGTGCGCTCGAGGGGCGTTCGACAACCGGCGCCACTATTCTCGTCCCCTAATTGTGTAGTCGTTTAAATAAAAACGCCCGCCGATGTGGCGGGCGTTTTCTTATTCGAGATAAACGTTGAGCCGCTTTAATTATGCGCTCTGCACGCCCTTCACATACCAATCGATTGTCGCGAGATCTCCGAGCGACATGGCTTTACCAGCGGGTACTTTTTCAGCGCCGCTCTGATCGAAGATTGGGCCCTTGAAGACATCGTAGCTACCGTTCTTGTAGCCTTCGATGACCTTGTCAGCAGCTTCCTGCACATTCTTCGGCACGATAGCATTGTAAGGTGAAATCTTAACGTCACCTTCCTTGATGCCTTCCCAGAAATCTTCCGACTTCCATGAACCATCAAGCATCGCTTTCGCGCGTGCGATATAGTGAGGACCCCAAATGTCTTCGATCGCGGTCAAATGCGCCTTCGGTGCGAATTTCGACATGTCTGCACCCTGGCCGAAACCATAGATACCCTTTTGCTGGCAGAATTGCAGCGGAGCAGGGCTATCCGTGTGCGTGGCAATCACATCGCAACCGAGATTGGCAAGTGTCTGCGTAGCGGCGGTTTCTTTCGCAGGATCGAACCATGAGTCGATCATCACAAGCTTGGTCTGGATTTTTGGATTGACCGCTTGTGCAGCAAGCGTGAAGGCGTTCACGCCCATCACAACTTCCGGAATCTTGAACGAGCCAAGATAGCCGATCACGCCGGACTTCGACATATGGCCTGCAATCGTGCCGGTTACAGCGCGGCCTTCATGGAAGCGTGAATTATAGGTTGTGACATTCGGTGCGCGCTTGAAGCCCGTGCAATGTTCGAATTTCACATCCGGGAATTCTTTGGCGACTTCGAGGACTTGGTCCATATAACCGAACGATGTTGCGAAGATCAGCTTGTTGCCTTGACGGGCAAGATCGCGAAGGATCGGAACAGCGCTCGCGTCTTCTTTGACGTTCTCCACATAAGTGGTCTTCACTTTGTCGCCGAGTGCTTTTTCAAGTTCAAGGCGGCCTTTGTTATGCGCCCATGTCCAACCGTAATCGCCAACGGGGCCTAAGAAAATGAAGGCGACCTTCAGCGGATCGGCTGCAAAAGCAGGACGGCCGAGGATCGGCAGTGCCGAGGCAGCGGCAGCTGCCTTCACAAAATCACGTCTCGTAAAATTACCCATTCGTACTCTCCTCAGTTTAGGGTGACTCATCCATTCGGCAGAAACGGCTTGCCAAGACATGCGGGTTCCTTGCCGCTACGTCCGTCTCTAGCGGAGATGAACGCAAGTACGGCAACCGCAATAATGTAGGGCATCGCGGCCCAAAATTGTGAAGGCATGATGGCATAGCCCGACGCCTTTGCGTAGAGCTCCAATGTCATCAACACCCCGAAAAAATACGCGCCCGCCAAGAGACGCCCAGCACGCCAGCCAGAGAAGACGACAAGCGCCAACGCAATCCAGCCGCGACCCGCCGTCATCTGTTCGGCCCACATCGGGGTGATCACCATCGAGAAATTTGCACCCGCAATTCCCGCAACAGCACCACCGAAAGCGATAGCCGCATAGCGGATGGCGATGACGGGATAGCCAATTGAATGCGCGGAGAAATCATTTTCACCAACAGCCCGCAAGACCAATCCCGCTCGCGTGTGTGACAGAAACCATCCAATCGCAAATACGAGAATGAAAGCGAAATAGACAAAGGCACTATGACCGAAAATCACACGTCCAATCGGGTCCTGAGCTAGATAGTCCGGGAAGGGCGGGTCAAAGGGCAATGCCGCAAAGCCTGTGTAATTGGTGCCGATCAGTGATGAGAGGCCAATGCCGAAAATTGTAAGCGCGAGACCTGTGGCAACTTGATTGGTACCCAATGACAAGACAAGCACGGCGAAGATCATTGATGTTGCCGTGCCTGCCACCGCAGCTGCACCGACGCCGATCCAGGGATCGCTGAATTCAAAACCAACCGCAAAGCCGGTGATCGCGCCGACAAGCATCATGCCTTCAACGCCAAGATTGATTACGCCGCTTTTCTCGACAACCAATTCACCCGATGCGGCGAGTAGAATGGGTGTCGTGATGCCAATCACGGTGATGAGCGCGTCGATGAGGAAGGTCAGTGTCATGCGCGGATCTCCGCGACGGACGATTTGATTTTGATCCGATAACGCACGAATAAATCACTCGCGAGAATGGCGAAGAGAATGAGGGCTTGAAAGAGGCCTGCCGTAGCATTGGGAACATGCACAACGGTTTGCGCCACCTGACCGCCGACATATGTGACCGCCAAGACGATTCCTGCGACAAATACACCGAAGGGATGAGACCGCCCGAGGAGCGACACAATTATCGCGGTAAAGCCATAACCCGACGGATAGCCGAGATTGAGACGCGTGAGCTGCATGAGTTCAAGCGTACCCGCCAAACCGGCCATGCCGCCCGAGATCATCAAAGCAGCCCATACGATGCGGTTTGAATTGAACCCACCAAAGCGCGCGGCTTGCGGTGCCTCACCAATTGCGCGAATGGAAAATCCAAACACTGTGCGATCAACGATGATGGCGAAAATGATCATGCCGACAAGCGCGAATAAGAGACCAGGCGGTAATCCGGTTTCACCCAATTCGCGGGGCAAAAGCTGAGACGCGGTCAGTTGCGCCGTCTGCGGGAAATTCATCCCGTTCGGATCTTTCCAGGGACCAGTGATCAAATAAGAAAGAAGCTGCAAGGAAACATAAACAAGCATCAGGCTTGAAAGCACTTCGCTCACACCATAGCGGGTTTTCAATCCGGCAGGTATCGCTGCATAGGCGGCGCCGCCAGCCATACCGATGATCAACATCAAGGGTATAATCCAAAAGCCACTCATCTCCTGCGTAGCATAAGCAACGCCAGCGGCTGAAATCGCGCCGACAATGTATTGGCCTTCTGCGCCGATGTTCCAAATTTTTGCACGATTTCCAATCGATAATCCTAAGCCGATCAAAATAAGCGGCGCGGCCTTCGTGGCAACGTCACGCCATTTATAGGTATCGATAACCGGCGTAATGAATAGCTGCCATACCGCATCAAAGCCATCATATCCAATCGCATCAAAAATGATCACGCCAAGGATCATCACGCCGATCACCGAGAGGATTGGCGTTAAGACGACCATCGTCCGGCTTTGTTCTAAACGCTTTTCAAGCACGAGGCGCATGGTGCTCTCCGCTTGACGGGATGGCCGCATGATGACCGCCCATTAAAAGACCTAACTCGTCGACGGTGACATCATTCACTTTGCGCGACGCAGATAATTTTCCGCTATTGATTACCGCGAGGCGATCGCAGAGGCGAAGCAATTCATCGAGATCTTGTGAGATCACAATCACCGCTGACCCTGAATTGGCGAGATCAATGATAGCTTGATGGATCGCGGCGGCAGAGCCCGCGTCAACGCCCCATGTTGGTTGGCAGATCACCAAGACGGAAGGGTTTTGCAAAATCTCGCGACCCATGATGAATTTCTGCAAATTGCCACCCGAGAGTGAACCCGCAAGGGCGCGGGGGCCGAGGGCTTTCACTGAGAAGCGCTTGATAATTGTTTGCGCGAAACTTTCAGCACCGGAGCGATCAATCATGCCTTGCGGATCAAGCCCCATCCTTCAGCGAGCGTGAAATTACCAATCGCGGCGTGGCCATTGCGTTCTTCAGGAACCGCACAAAGCCCGTGCGCGCGCCGCTTGGTGGGACCAAAACGACCAACGGCATTTTTATCAATGGCGATCACGTCTTCGCGTGCGGCGAGGGTTTCGCCCGAAAGCGCGTCGAGCAATTCGTTCTGCCCGTTGCCGGCAACGCCTGCGATGCCGAAAATTTCACCTGTATGCACATCGAATGAAATCGATTGTAGCGCGACACCAAAATCATCAGGCTTGGGAAGCGAGAGATCACGAACTGCGAGACGCACAGGACCGGCACTAGACACAGAGCCGCGTGCGGGATCCGCAAAATCGGAGCCGATCATCATCTCGCCCATGCTGCGCGGCGTTTCTTTACGCGGGTCGCATGTCGCAACAACTTTACCGCCGCGTAAAATCGTTGCGCGATCACAAAGTTCAACAATCTCGTGAAGCTTGTGTGAGATGTAGAGAATGGAACAACCTTCAGAGGCGAGGCGACGCAAGGTAATAAACAGATCTTCAACTTCTTGCGGTGTGAGAACCGATGTCGGCTCATCCATGATGAGAAGGCGCGGGTTCAATAATAGCGCGCGCACGATTTCAATGCGTTGCCTTTCACCGACCGATAGAGTGGCGATGATACGGCGCGGATCAAGCCGCAATCCATATTTGTCCATCACCGCGCGAATTTCACGATCAAGCGCGCTACGCGATATCGCACTGTCCAGACCGAGCGCGATATTCTCAACAACATCCATCGCTTCAAAGAGCGAGAAATGTTGGAACACCATGCCGATGCCTTGCTTGCGTGCGGCGCGCGGATTGGAGGCGCGATAGTCCTGACCTTCCCACTGCATCGTGCCGCTGTCAGGCGCCATAATGCCATAGATCATTTTGACGAGTGTCGATTTTCCCGCGCCATTTTCACCTAAAAGCGCATGAATCTCGCCCGGCTTAACTGATAGATGAACGTCGCTATTGGCGATAACGCCGGGAAACGCCTTGGTGATGCCCCGCAATTCAAGCCGAGCGATGCCGTCACGCGATCTGGCGCCGTTGGTCAAGTCCGGCCTCTTTCCAAAAGTCCTGCGGCGAAACCCGCTTCATGAAGGAAAAAACGTATAGGAGCGCGTTTTAGGGTGCAACACTCTCCCGCTTCCGATTGCCCAAGACGGCATCATTCGATGGGGAAAAATTATGCAAGCGCGGAAATTGGGCACCGACGGATGGATAGGCTTTCGCTGCGGCTTGAGGTGATGCGCGCGGTTTGTGTAGACTAATCGCTGACCAATCGCGCAATCACACCCTGAAATGGCCCCGCAATGACCACATCTCCCGCTTTACGCTCCTATGATCTCGCGCTTTTGCGCAAATCCTTCGATGTCGCCAAGCGCGCCCGCGATGGGGGTGATCATCCCTTTGGTTCGGTCCTCGCCGATGAAAAAGGACAGCTTTTGAT
>RFXE01000067.1 GCA_009921785.1 Alphaproteobacteria bacterium | reverse complement strand
AGCGCCGACTGATCGATCCCGCCTTGCTTTCGCCGACAAAAGCCCGCTTCTCTTCTATATTCCGAATTTGAAAGTTGCTCATGTCCACGCTGTCAACCTCCACAAATATTCTGTCACAAGATCCGGTCGCTGTGGCTGAACGGATTGCCGCACGGTTTTCATCCGCGCGCAAAGCTCTTCGGGGCGTCATTCTGGGCGATAATGATGTCGTTGATCTCGCGCTCATCACCTTGTTGTCAGCGGGTCATGGGTTGATTGTCGGCGTTCCGGGTCTTGCCAAAACGAAACTCGTTGAGACGCTTGGTATTGTATTGGGACTTGAAACGAAACGCGTTCAGTTTACGCCTGATCTGATGCCTGCCGATATTACAGGCTCCGAAGTGTTAGAAGAAAGCGCCGAGGGGCGCCGCTCCTTCCGTTTCATCAAAGGGCCTGTCTTCACAAGTCTCTTGATGGCTGATGAAATTAATCGTGCAAGCCCGCGCACACAATCAGCCTTACTGCAAGCAATGCAAGAACATCATGTTACCGTGAGTGGCAATCGCTATGATCTCCCTACGCCGTTTCATGTGTTCGCGACGCAAAATCCGATTGAACAAGAAGGCACCTATCCTTTGCCAGAAGCGCAGCTTGATCGGTTCCTGATGCAGATTGATGTCGCCTATCCCGATGCGAAGACCGAAAAAGATATTCTCATCCAAACGACGCGTGGCGAAACACATCAGGCGTCCGCAATTTTAACGACTGACGAGCTAATCGCCGCGCAGAATTTTGTACGCATGATGCCGATTGGCGATAGTGTTGTTGACGCTATTCTTGCACTGGTGCGCGCAGCACGCCCTGAGAGCGGCGAAGCGGATTGTGCCGAACATATCTCATGGGGACCAGGTCCACGTGCCGGACAGGCCTTGATGTTAACAACGCGGGCGCGGGCTTTGTTACAGGGTCGTCTGGCGCCATCGCAGGATGATGTCGCGGCTCTTGCGCTGCCTATTCTGAAGCATCGTATGGCGCTCACTTATCGGGCGCGTGCGGAAGGCATTACGATTGATGATTTGATTAAGCGTCTCGTCAAACGTTTTGTCTGACGGATTTTTTCCGAATGCGCGCGCGCTTTTCCTCCCTGCTTGCAAATGCCGATCATCAGACATCGGCGCGTGAGGCGGCGTCTCTTTCTGCCTCCGTACCGTTGATGACGATGGAAGCGCGCCGCCTTGCCGCAAGCGTAAGCCTTGGTCTTCATGGGCGCGGACGTGCGGGACCCGGTGAAAGCTTTTGGCAATATCGCGCTTTGATTGAGGGTGAACCGCAAACGCGCATCGATTGGCGCAAATCAGCGCGTCATGGGAACGCCCTCTTCGTGCGCGAGCATGAATGGGAAGCTGCGCGCAGCTTCCACATCTTCATCGATCAATCATCATCGATGAATTATTCATCCGACAAACATCCACGAAAAATAGATCATGCGGTAATTATGGGATTGGCACTTGCTGATCTTCTGGTGCGCTCTGGTGAACGCGTCGCCTTGTTTAATGAAACGCCGCCCTCGGCGTCACGTCAAATTATTGACCGATTAGCTGAAGTGCTATCACGCCCAAAAAAATCAGAACACGCGCTCCCGGAGATCACCGCGCTCTCAAACAATGCGCATGTGATTATCATCGGGGATATGATTGCTGAAAGCAAAGACATCGAGGCGACACTTTCTGCGATCAATCAGAGCGGCGCGCATTGCACACTCCTTCGTATTCTTGATCCCGCCGAAATCAATTTTCCCTTTTCCGGTGAAACCGAATTGATGAGTGCAGAGACCGCTCTTACTTTTGATATTGGTGACGCGGCCTCTTTTGCCCCTCAGGCGCGCGCGCGCTTGGATGCGCACGAGCGTGATTTGAAAAACATCGTCATGCGTCATCAAAGTCATTTGGCAACGCATCGGACTGATGAGACGATGACGCCTTGCCTTCTCGCACTGATGACAAGATTTTCGCGACGTGACGAAAGCCTAACAGGCGTCGGTCATGGGTAGTCTCGTTTTTTCCGCACCGCTTCTTTTGAGCGCATTAATCATGTTGCCCGGGCTTTGGTGGCTGTTGCGTCTTTTGCCACCACAGGCGCAAAAAATTCTCTACCCGCCTTTAGAGATTATTATAGGCGCGCGACCTGATCAGTCTGAACCGCGTCGTACACCGCTCTGGATTCTGCTGTTACGCCTCGCCCTTGCCGCTTTTCTCATTATTGCGATGGCGGGGCCAAAGCTTGTGTCGCAGAAGCTGACTTTTAGCGGTACATCGCCCCTGCTCATCATTCTCGACGATGGATGGTCATCAGCACATGATTGGAATAACCGCGTTGATTTCGTGAAGAGCCTGATTGATGAGGCGGATGAAACACAGCGTCCTATCGCTCTGGTTGCAACTTCTCAAAGTGTTTCAACGATTGAGCCGCTGGCCGCACTAGACGCGCGCAGAAAACTTGCAAGCCTTTCACCTGTTGCCTTCGCGACCTCCTGGCAAATGCAAGAACGAAAGATTGTCGAATTTCTAAGCCGCTTTCCTGATGCGCAGATTGTACTTCTTCCTGAAGCAGCAAAGATCAGCAATGACACCACCTCACCTTCCAAAGTTTTTGCAGATAAAAACATAACGATTGTTTCCTCAGTATCAGAGCGCATCGCTTTTGCCGGATCAAAGCAGGATGCAAAAGGTCTTACACTTCATCTTACGCGCCTATCAAAAGGACAAGACCATGTCGGCCGCATCATTGCATATGATGCGCAAGCGCAATTGATCGGTGATGCGGCCTTTCATTTTTCAGCGCATGATCAAGAAACAAACGCAATAATTTCTCTCCCCACTGAATTATTGAACCGCATCACGCGTGTTGCGATAGAAGGCGAACGCTCAGCAGGCGCGACATGGTTGATCGGCACTGATGGACAGCGCGCGCGTGTCGGTCTCGTTGGTTCATCAGAAGGGGAAACAAAAAATCGCCTTGCTGATCCCTCTTGGTATATCAAGCAGGCGCTCGCGCCTTTCGTTGATCTCTTCAATCCGCGCATGGGCCAAAGCGAGGCGATTGCTTCACTTATTGAAGCGAAGGTCGATGCAATCATCTTGGGTGACACAAATTCGCCTTCCCCCGAAGCGCTCAAAGCCTTGAGTGCTTATATTGACGCGGGCGGCACACTTATTCGCTTTGCCGGATCAACAGCGCAAAAGAATGATGATCCGCTTTGGCCTGTGCGCCTGCGCGCTGACGGCCGCGCGCTTGGTGGCGCGTTAGATTGGCAGTCACCGCGCCCTCTCGCGCCTTTTGTGGCACCCTCACCTTTTGTGGGTCTTGATATACCCGCTGACGTCACCATTCGCCGACAATGGCTTGCGGAACCCGATAGTGATTTGAACAACCGTATTTGGGCCAAGCTTGATGACGGCACACCGCTCGTGACCGCTGCAAAAAAAGGACAAGGGCGGATCATATTGTTTCATGTTGCGTCTGATCCCACCTGGTCGACGCTACCGGTCTCGGGCCTCTTTGTTGAGATGCTCAAGCGCATGGCGACACGAAGCGCGCTCACACAAAATCTCAACGGTGAAACACAAAATACACCACAGGCCCCTTTGGTTTCACTTGATGGCTATGGTGTCTTAGGCGCGCCCTCTCTTGATGCCGAGCCGCTTACTCTTGGTACTCTGCCACGCGCGAATAACAAACATCCCGCCGGTCTCTATGGTGCCAAAGAGGCGAACACTGCGTTAAATGTTCTAAGCGACGGTGATCACTTGGCTTTGCCGGATGTTCCGCTTGCCGCCTCAAAGACAAGTCTATCCTTAGGCGCGTCGCAGACGCTGGCCCTTACTCCATATTGTCTATTCCTCGGTTTGCTTCTGTTCTTAATTGATACATTTGTCTCGCTCGGTCTTCTGCGCTCAAACGCGATAAAGACAGTGTCGCAAACGGGCGCCGTTCTTGTGTTCGCGCTTACGATATCCGTATCGGGCGTCTCCGAAGCGCGCAGTGAGGCGGCACTTTCGCCGAAAGATCGCGAAGGTGCGCTTGCCACCCGTCTGGCCTATGTCATCACTGGCGATACAACGCTTGATGAAACAAGCCGTGAAGGCCTGCAAGGCCTCTCCCTCTTTCTCCAAGATCATACAGCGATTGAGCCGGACGACCCGGTAGGCGTTGATCTAGACGCGGATTCACTTGCGCTTTATCCCTTGATCTATTGGCCGATGCCCCCGCAAGGGCAAACACCTTCGGCGTCGGCCCTCGCGCGTCTTGAAACCTATATGCGCAATGGTGGGCTCGTTGTTTTCGATACGCGCGATGCAGCGTCGAACAATGGTACGAATGGCACAGCGGAGACAGCGTTTCTGCAATCACTTCTAGCGGGCTTAAGCCTTCCACCCCTCGAAGAAATTCCAACCAATCATGTTGTGATGCGGTCTTTCTATTTGCTGCAAACTCTACCCGGACGTTATGCGCAAGGAAAAACATGGGTTGAAGCCCTGCCCCCTGATAACGGCAAAGACGACGCCCCCGCGCGCGCAAGCGATAATGTGTCCCCGCTTGTTATCACCTCGAATGATTGGGCGAGCGCATGGGCCATAGATCGGTCTGGACGCGCGCTTTATCCGATTGAGGCGTCCATGCCGCGGCAACGGGAAATGGCTTTGCGCGCCGGGGTTAATCTCGTTGTCTACGCGCTAACTGGCAATTACAAAGCTGATCAGATTCATGTCCCCGCACTCCTAGAACGATTGGGGCGGTGAAATGATTGTCTTTTTACCCCTCTTCATTTCACCTTTTTTCGAATTGGCGTTTGCTGCGCTGTTAGCCGCCGCCGCCTTCTCAATTTATAAAAGGCAATCGCGTGGCGTAGTCCGCGCTTTTTTTGCTTTTCTTTTTGCGCTCGTCATTTCTAATCCCACAATCAGCATCAAAGACACAAAGCCGCTCAGCAGCATCGTTGCTCTTATTGTCGATCGCAGCGCCTCGCAAACGCTTTCTATCCGCACCGCGCAAACGGATCAGCTTGTTGCGGACATAAAGAAGCGCATTGAAGCGCTCGGCTCATTCGAAACGCGTCTTGTCGATGTCTCTGATAAGAATGATGACGGGACGCGGCTCTTCGCACCTTTGCGTGATGCGCTTGCCGATGTAGCCCCCGAGCGGATTGGCGGGGCCATTCTTATCAGTGATGGGGTGATTGAGGATGTCCCCAAAGACAAATCCGCTTTGGGCTTCAATGCACCTCTTCACGCTTTGATTACGGGCTATGCGGGCGAGCGTGATCGTCGCGTCGAGCTTGTAGAAGCGCCTCCTTTCGGACTTGTAAACCGCGATCTCACGCTGCGGGTAAAAGTCACCGATCCGGGTAAGACCGATCTTGTTCCGCTCACATTGCATAAAGATGGCAAACTTATCGCGACCATTCGCGCAAAGCCCGGTGATCCTGTCTCGTTACCGCTGCGCATTGATCACGCAGGTGAAAACATAATTGAAATCGAAGCGGAAACCGCGCCCGACGAATTGACACGCGTCAATAATCGAGTTGTTGCAAAAATCGACGGCATTCGCGACCGTCTCAATGTTTTGCTTGTGTCCGGCATTCCGCATCAGGGGGAACGGACATGGCGCAATATTTTGAAATCAGATGCCAATGTCGATCTCGTTCATTTCACAATTTTGCGACCGCCTGAAAAACAGGATGGCACGCCGGTCAATGAATTGGCGCTTATTCCGTTTCCAACGAAAGAGCTCTTCGACACAAAGATCAATGAATTTGATTTGATTATTCTTGATCGCTTTGCGGATATGGCGCTTTTACCGCCAAGCTATTTTGCCAATATGGTGCGCTATGTAAGGAAAGGCGGCGCAATTCTTATTGCCGCAGGCTCTGAATTTGCGAGTCCCGAAAGCCCAGCTGAAACACCTTTGCGTGATTTGCTGCCGGCCTTTCCCACGGGCAACATTATCGAAACGCCCTTTCTTCCGCGTCTAACGCTTGAGGGACAAAAACATCCCGTCACGCGTTCCCTCCCCGGCAGCGCGAGCGAACCCCCGCAATGGGGTGAATGGGTGAGACAAATCGAAACCGGAACAATTTCCGGAACAAGTGTGATGAGTGGCGTAGGTAACGCACCGCTTCTTATATTGCGTCGTGATGGCGAAGGGCGCGTCGCGCTCTTACTCTCTGATCACGTATGGCTTTGGGCACGCAATTTTCGTGGGGGCGGACCCCATCTCGATTTGTTGCGTCATGTCGCACATTGGCTAATGAAAGAGCCCGCGCTTGAAGAAGAGGCTTTGCGTGCGAGAAGTAATAGTGGTCGTGTCGTCATCGAACGGCAAAGTATGAATGAGTCGATTGGGCCGATCACACTCACAACGCCTTCTGGAAAAAACATCACCCTTACACTGCAGCCGAAATCACCCGGTCTCTGGCAAGGTGCGTTCACACCGGATGAAACCGGTCTCTATAAAACCAACGAGGGCGCGTTTAGCGCCTTTGCGAGTGTCGGCCCGTCAAATCCGCGTGAGTATCAAACCGTGATCTCAACGCTTGACCGTCTTGCACCGCTTACCGAGAGCACTGGCGGATCAGCGCGCCGCATCGCTCAAAGCAAAGGCGATATGAAAATTCCAACCCTCATCGCCCGCACAGAGTCATCGCGTTATGCGGGGGATGATTTTATCGCGTTGAAAGATACGAAAAGCGAAACACTCATTGGTCTTTCGCTTTATCCGTTGTTGCAAGGCGGTTGGGGCTTACTCGTTTTGGGTCTTGGGCTTCTTGCGCTTTGGATTTCAGAAGCGGGCGGCTTCAGACGGTTTATCCGCTGATCATCACGCTGCTTTGAGAACGCCCGCACTGACACGACCCGCAACATGCGCAAGCACATCAGGCTCAAGTTCGAGCGCCAATAGTCTCTTGGGATCAACCGGACCTGGCATTTCGGCGCGGCCTTGAGGCATCACCACAAATCCGGCGCGGCTGTAATAGGGCTCGTCGCCCACGAGAAGAATAAGTTTATGGCCTTCGGCTTTCGCCGTTTCGACTGCACGCTGAATGAGGCTCATGCCGATGCCGATGGACGAAAAAGCTTGTTCAACCGCAAGCGGGCCCAGCAACAAAGCGGGCGTTGTGCCGACCATAATGGGGGTGAGACGGATCGACCCAACAACGAGAGTCCCAACCAGAGCCACGTAGGACAAAGACGCAATCGGCGTGATGCCCTCACGCAAGCGATAGGCGGTTTTGGCAAACCGGCCGGGGCCGAAGGCGCGCTCATGCAATTTTTCAATCACACCCGCATCGGCAGGTGTTTCGTGGCGGATTGTTAGAGGAAGATCGGTCATGATGTCGGCTCGTTCATTCAGGATGGGGATTCAACCCGTCGCGGGAGGGAGAGCCTGCCTCAGCGCAGGCAAGAGGGAGCGGAGCGCCTTCCGGCGTCCGGCTTCATCGTTCTCGTCGCGAGATCCTGATCACGTTCATCATGAGGGCTCCCTAGCATGATCGGGCAGCGGCGTCTATCGGCTGGGGACGCCCCCATTTTTTGGATCAGATTATCGGCATTCAAGGCTTGATCCGAGGGCGTTAAACGCGTTCATGTAGAAAAAATATAGCTTCTTGTGAGGATTCCCATGCTCGACCGCCCGACAACACTGGACCAATGGATTGCCCGCGCCCGCGCGACAAAGCCCGAGGGCCGCGCCTTCATCAATGGCCAGTATGTGGCGGCGAAAAGCGGCAAGACCTTCGACAAGATTTCCTCTGCTGACGGCACAGTGGCGGGGCAAGTCGCTGATTGCGATGCTGCCGATATCGATGCGGCTGTCGCTGCAGCCAAAGCCGCCTTTGAAGATGGTCGGTGGCGCGACAAACCGGCGACAGAAAAGAAACGCATCATGCTGCGTTTTGCCGAACTCATCAAAGAACACACTGACGAAATCGCCGTGCTTGAAACGCTCGATGTCGGTAAGGTGATCGGCAATTCCCTCGCGATTGATGTGCCCTATTGCTACACCTGCATCCAGTATTACGCGGAACTCGCCGACAAGATGTATGACGAGATCGCGCCTATGGCGCCGAATGATCTCGTGCAAATCCGCAAAGAACCGCTCGGCGTGATCGGCGCGATTGTGCCGTGGAATTATCCGCTGATTATTTCAGCATGGAAACTCGGCCCTGCTTTGGTTGCGGGCAATTCGGTTGTGTTGAAGCCTGCGGAGCAATCCCCTTTTGCGTCGCTTTATCTCGGCAAGCTCGCGCGTGAAGCAGGTATTCCCGATGGTGTGTTAAACATCGTGCCAGGCTTCGGCGAGAAGACCGGCAAGCCGCTCGCCCTGCATATGGATGTCG
>RFXE01000066.1 GCA_009921785.1 Alphaproteobacteria bacterium | reverse complement strand
CGTTGAAGTCGTCTCTGTAACTCAGCCAACTGGTACCGACCCGTCACAAGAACTGATGCGCCAGATCATTGGGATCTTTGACGAGTACACCTCAAAAGAAAATGGCAAGAATGTTACCCGCGCGATGCGTGAGTCTGCCAAGCAAGGATTTTGGAACGGCGCACGCCCTCCCCTCGGCTATCGTGTTGTTGAAGCCGAACGACGTGGATCGAAGATCAAGAAGAAACTCGATATCGATCCAGTCGAAGCAGAACTCGTCAGTCTCATTTTCAAACTTTACACCGAAGGCGATGGCACGACGCCACCACTGGGAATTAAAGAAACAACGAAATGGCTGAATGCAAAAGGATATAGAACCCGGCTCGGTGCACCGTTCGGTGTTGGAACCGTCCATAAAATTCTGACGCACAAATATTATGCGAGCGGCAAATGGCCCTATGGGATCAGAAATGCAAAAACAGGAGCTACAAATGATCCTGCAATGGTGGTGGAGGTGGATATACCACCAATCCTCACTCAAGATGTCATAGACCAAGCAAATGCGCGTCTGACCCAAAACAACCCGCACGTCACGCCGCCACGCGTTGTCAATGGACCTACCCTACTCACAGGATTAGCCGTACAGGTTCTAAGAACCGTGGCACTATGATTTGCAACGGCCTACATATTCCGGAAAAGCGATTGGACACTCTCATCCTTGAAAATATCAAAGACAGGCTGCTGCAACCTGAACGGATCACAGAAATCCTTTCTCATTTGATCCAGCGTAAAAATGCTCAAGATCAGTCAGTGAGCAATCGCCGCTCAGCACTTGAAAAAGAACTCACCGAAAAGGGTGAAAAACTGAAACGCCTTTACAGAGCAATCGAAGACGGTGTTGTCGAACTCGATAGCGATATCGCTGAACGGATCAAAACGCTTAAGAACGAACGCGACCTAATCCATACCACTCTGGAACGGCTCTCAGGTACAAATGGCGCGTCGTCAGCGCTAACCCCCGAACGGATTGAGACCTTCACCCGGCTAATCTCTGAAAAGCTCGAGAATGGGGATGTCCAAGCCCGCAAAGCCTATCTCAGGTCGATAATCTTGGCGATCGAGGTCGAAAACGAGCGGATAAGGATAATTGGCGAGAAATCCTCGCTCGCCGCCGCAGTCGCTGGTAAGGCGACCGACCACAAAAAAGTTCGTGGTTTTGTACGCAAATGGTGCGGCCAAGAGGACTCGAACCTCCACGGGTCTCCCCACTAGCACCTCAAGCTAGCGCGTCTACCAATTCCGCCATGGCCGCGGAGACTGCGCCGGCGCGGGGTACGGGCCGGGCGAGGCGGTTCTCTAACAGATGGATCGGGGGGCGACAAGCGCGGAGGGCCAAAATTTCCACCGCCCTCTTTTTAGACTTAGGCGCGCTTCAACCGGTCGGTCACGGTAATAGAAATCGTATCGCCCTTGACGACAACCGCGCCCCGGGCGATCAAACGGCCATTCGCGCGGATATCGACAAGATCACTCTGAACCGGATCAAGAATGATGGCGCCGCCGCGTTTGAGCTTTATAAAGTCACCGATCCGGATTTGCCGCGTCCCGAGGACGACATCAACGTCAACCTCCATCGCTTCGATGGGAAGCCCCATGGCCCGCCTCCTCGCTTTTCATCGGTATAGATAAGGAAATCATGGTTAAGAAATCATGAAGACGCGCAACGACAGTGCTCCCCTCCATTTCTTTCGTTCAGACCTTAGGCCTGCCGAATGGCGCGTAAGCCCCGGCCTGACGCCTTATGACGTCGCCCTCGCGCATATGGAGGATCGCGCCAATGCGATTGCTGCAGGGACAGGCGAAGAGGAAATCTGGCTTGTGGAACATCCGCCGCTCTACACAGCCGGTACATCTTCAAACCCGCGCGATCTCGTCTCGAACCAGTTCCCCGTCTTTGAAACGGGTCGCGGCGGCCAATATACTTATCACGGCCCCGGCCAGCGCGTGGCCTATGCCATGCTCGATCTTTCCAAAAGACAGCCGGATCTGCGCGCCTATGTCGCCGCGCTCGAAGCTTGGATCATCGAAACGCTTGGCGAATTCTCCATCACGGGTGAAAGACGCGAAGACCGCGTGGGCGTCTGGGTCAAGCGGCCCGATAAAGGTCCCGGCTATGAAGATAAGATCGCCGCGATTGGTATCCGCGTGCGTAAATGGGTGAGCTTTCACGGGATCAGTCTGAATGTCGAACCGGACCTCTCGCATTTCTCCGGTATCGTGCCTTGTGGCATTTCAGAACAGCGCTATGGCATGACAAGCCTCGTTGATCTCGGCTTGCCTATCACCATGGACGACGCTGACCACGCATTACGAAAAAGCTTTGAGCGCGTCTTCGGAAAGATGACTATCGTTTAAACGTTGATGAGGGCGCGCCAAAAAGCGGTGTGCCTGGCTTACGCCGCGCGATAGACCCGGTTTCGATTTCTTCAATATAAGAAGACGATAACAGTGCTGCCCGCGCTGCTGAAGCCAATTTCGCACGATCAGATGCAGACGCTGATGACGGTAATTCAGGCAGAAGATGAAGCACTGCGCGACGTGGTCCCTCTTTACCAATAATCGGCTGAACGATTTTTGCCGCGCCAACAAAACGGCGATCAAGTAACGCCATGGCTGCAATCGGCACGTCATAGAGCGTGCCTTCCACTTGGCGCTGCGGATCACGCTTCAGCGTGACACGCGCGCCTCCCAAAACGAGAAGTCGGTGGCGCGGCAATCGCCCCGGCCCGAGCGCCCGCGCCTGCGGCGCAAGAGACGCCATAGCGGAGGGATCCATCAACTCATCAAACGCAAAATAAAGAGGCACGATTGATATTTCCGTTACGTCAATAATTTTGCATTACTCACGGATCTCTGTCTCGACACCCCTAAAGCACATGCCATGACCGATACACCACGAGAAACACACGATACGCTTGCAGAATTAATCCGATCTGGCAACGCGGCAGAGGCGGTTTCACTGCTTGACGGCCAGATTACACTGGCCCCGCGCGATGACCGGCTTTGGGCGCTCTTGGGCCAAGCCCATTATAACTTAAGCCAATATAGCTCCGCCGTGGCCGCTCTGCGCGAAGCGCTACGCTTACGACCTGACCATACCGCCTATTTCGCCGATCTCGGAATCACATTGCGCGCTGATGGTCGACCTGCGGAAGCGGAAGCGCTGTTACGGGAAGCGATCCGGCGGGATAATTCCAATCCGCTTGCCCACCATGCGCTGGGCAATCTACTAGTCGCGCAAAGACGCCATGAAGAAGCTATCGCCGAATTCGCGAAAGTTCTTACTCAACATCCAAACTTCTTCCCGGCACTCGAAAATCTCGCATCGCTCTTTGCCGATCTCGGTCGACTTCCAGATGCGCTTAAACTCATTGAAACGGCCCTCAAACGCGCGCCCAATGATCATCGTCTCTACTCAATGCTCGCGATCATTTTGGATAAAGGTGGCAATCAACCCGCAGCACTCGATGTAACGCTGAAAGCCATCGCGCTTGATCCGCCAACGACACTTGATATGCGCCTTGCCTCTTTTATGTCGTTAACGGGACGCACCGGTCGGCTTGAGCTCCGACAACAAGTTATAAATTTACTTAATCCGGCCCTTATAAAGAGCCTTCCCGATGATAATCGCGATCAATGGAAAACAGCCGATCGCAACGCCCTACGTCGCTTTATCTTTCTCTTTCCCTATTATGCGATCCCTGATCGGGACTTAATGAAAGTTCATTCAACGGTCGGCTCATTGATTGCCGCGAGTATTCCTCCTGAAGCCTTGCCTCAAAAGTCCATCACCGAAAAATTGAAGATCGGTTATCTCTCGCATAATTTCGGCAATCATCCGATTGGCCATTTGCTCTCCTGTTTTTTTGAAGCGCATGAGCATAAGCGGCATGAAGTCTTTCTATACGCTACTCATATCTACACTCATGATGTGAGCGGTTATGGCGAACGGCTTCGAAAGGCCGCTGATCATTTTATTGATTGTCGTGGATTATCTGATCATGCCCTCGCCACCCGCATGCGCAATGATGGGATAGATATTATCATTGATCTCGATGGTTACATGCATGGTGGACGGCCCGAGGTGCTTGCCATGCGCGTCGCGCCTGTTCAGATCCATTGGCTACAATCTCTAGCCGGATGCCCTGCTCCCTATATTGATTATACGATTGTTGATCGCGTGCTTGTGCCGGATGACGAACGCGACCAAGGTAATGGACCTTTGATCCGTTTGGCGGACGCTTTTCAATGTGGCGAATTATTTGAGCTTCCCGAAACGCCGCCCTCACGCAAAGATCATGGCTTGCCTGATGACGCCGTTGTTTTTTGTGCCTTCGGCAATTGGTTGAAGATCGATGAAACAGTTTTTGAGGATTGGATGGCAATTCTCAATGCTATCCCGAAAAGCGTGTTATGGTTGACCGCCGGCCCGCTTCCGACATCGCTCGAGACGTTACAGACGCAAGCGGAGGCGCGCGGCATTGATCGCGCGCGTTTGATTGTTGCCCCACGCACGGATGATAAACTCTCTCATATCGATCGCCATCGCTGCGCTGATCTCTATATCGACACCTACACATTCAGTGCCGCAACAAGTGCGACGGATGCTTTATCAGCAGGCCTACCTGTGCTCACGAAGCGCGGTTCAACCGCGCAAGGGCGGCTGGCCGAAAGTCTCATCCGCGCGACGGGCGTAGCCCAACTCATTGTCGAAGATCGGCAAACCTATGTTGAAACGGCAATCGCACTTGCGAGAGACCCTGCAAGGTTGCGTGAACACCAGCAAGCGTTGAAAGACGCTCTTCCCCATGCACCGCTCTTTGATGCTCAACGTATGGTGCGCCAATTCGAGATCATTTATGATCACGTGAGTGAACGCGCCCGATCAGGTCTCAAACCAGACCATTTCGATGTTGTTCTTTGACGTCTATTTTATAAAAATTCTAGAATGACAGCATCAACTGCGAGACTGTCGCCTTCTTTAGCATGAATTTTGGAAATCTTGCCGTCGCGTTCTGCGCGCAACACATTTTCCATTTTCATCGCTTCGACAATCGCGAGAATTTCTCCCGCTTTGACCTCTTGCGATTCTTTCACCGCAATCGAACGCACGAGACCAGGCATCGGGCAAAGAAGTGATTTGCCCGTATCGGCTTCAATACGCGGCGGCATCAATGAATAAAGCTCAGCCTCGCGTTCAGTGAAGACATGGATCGTTGCCGCCACACCGCCATGCGCGACATGAATGCCATTCAGTACCGGATGAATTTGCGCGGCGATCATTTGATTATTGATCGTGCCATAAAATACAGGGTGACCCGGCGTCCAATCCGAAACAACGGAAAGAGTTTCGCCACTATGGGGAAAATATAGCTCAAATACCGTATCATGTTCGCCGATTTCGATTGTCAAGCGATGAGTGCCCGTATCAACCATGCGACGACGATCGAACCGCACCGGAATGGCGGCGCGCATTTGACCAGATATCGTGCGCTTACGCTCATTCAAACGATGATCGGCAAAGGCTGCAATCGCTGCCAAGCGATCAAGCATCGCGCCTTCGGGCTCAGCCGGATGGAACCCTTCCGGAAATTCTTCCGCAATGAAGCCCGTCGAAAGGCGCGCCTCTTTCCAACGCGGATGCGCCATCAAAGCAGAGAGAAACGGAATATTGTGACGAATGCCTTCAATCGCAAAGGCATCAAGCGCTTCGGCTTGTGCAGCAATCGCTTCTGCACGCGTTGGCGCATGACTCACAAGTTTGGCAATCATCGGATCATAGAAAATCGAGATCTCACCACCTTCATAAACACCGGTATCATTGCGGATCGTGATGCCGTCGCTGCTCTGTTCAACCGGCGGGCGATAGGTGACGAGTCGTCCCGTTGAAGGTAAAAAATTACGTGTCGGGTCTTCGGCATAGACACGGCTTTCTACCGCCCACCCATTAAGCTTCACATCGCTTTGCGCGAGTGCGAGTTTTTCGCCCGCCGCCACACGGATCATCTGCTCGACAAGATCAATACCCGTGATGAGTTCCGTCACCGGATGTTCGACTTGCAACCGCGTATTCATTTCAAGAAAGAAAAAGCTTTTATCTTGTCCGGCAACAAATTCGACGGTACCGGCTGAATCATAGCCAACAGCTTTTGCGAGCGCGACAGCCTGCTCACCCATCTTTTTTCGCGTAGCTTCGTCAAGCAAAGGTGATGGCGCCTCTTCAATCACTTTCTGATTACGGCGTTGAATAGAACATTCGCGCTCGCCGAGATAAATCACATGACCATGTTTATCACCGAGCACTTGAATTTCGATGTGCCGTGGATTGGCGATGAATTTTTCAACAAACACACGATCATCGCCAAATGACGACGCCGCTTCCGATTTCGCACGCGCAAAACCTTCTGCCACTTCACCGGATGAATAGGCGATACGCATCCCTTTACCGCCGCCACCGGCGGAAGCTTTGATCATTACCGGATAGCCGATTTCATCAGCAATCTTCACCGCATGATCTGGATTTTCAATGACGCCCAAAAATCCTGGTACTGTTGAAACTTTTGCGGCATTGGCAAATTTCTTCGATTCAATCTTATCGCCCATCGCTTCAATGGCTTTGGGATTGGGCCCGATAAACACGATGCCTTCGGCCTTCAACGCTTCGGCGAATGCTGCGCGCTCAGAAAGAAAACCATAACCCGGATGAACCGCTTCAGCCCCTGTAGCTTTACAAGCCGCTATGATCTTCTCGATCACGAGATAGGATTGGGCTGCAGGAGCGGGACCTATGTGTACGGCCTCATCGGCCATCTCGACATGAAGCGCGTCTTTATCCGCATCGGAATAGACAGCAACCGTCTTGATACCCATGCGCCGCGCGGTCTTCATCACACGGCAGGCAATCTCACCGCGATTGGCAATCAAAATCTTCTTGAACATACCCTGCCCCGACCGACCCCATTTATGTCATTGCGGTGACTGTTCTAGGGGCAAAACCGGTGGGGGTAAACTCAACCCAAAGGCTGATGTAGCGCTTAGGCGGCGTGCGCGGCTGCCAAGGGATAGATGGAAAGCATCGCGGCAACTTCTCTTTGCCGCTCACGACGGGCTCGGGCGCCTGAGAGCGCGTCGAGGCGCCGCTTGAGCGCTAAAGGCGGATCCACGCATTCCTCGCTTAAAATGGTCAAAAGAGCGCGCGTAGACGGCGTGGCGCCCGTGCTATCGAGGCCAAGTCGAAAGATAAGCCAGTCGATATCCGGCTCAGAAATATGGCCTGTGGGTCGCCGCTCCCAGATAAAATAAGTGGCCATCTGCTCGACAAAGAAAGGTAGCCACAAGCCGCTCATCTCCCGCACATGGCGCTCAAGGCGCACAAGATCGCCCGCCTCAACGGCGCTTAAGCCGCCGCCTGCCGTCAAAAGATCGCGCAAACGCTCGACATCAGCGTCTTCAACCTTCTGGCGTTCAATCAGAAGCGATGTGGTCGATCGTATTCGGCTTTTGGTCATGGGCTTCAGATCCGGCTCATCCCGCCTGACACGGGTTAGCCGAGAGCCTTGCAAAGCCAGGCAAGCAAAAGGTTAATGCCGAAGGGCAATTCAAAATTCTGGTTAAAGTTCTCTTTCCAAATCGTCTCGAATACGCCTTAAAATCCGAATCCCTTTGTGAGGATAGACCGCTTTTGACCGTCTCGATCATCATTCCCGCTTGCGACGCAGAAGCCACCTTGCCGCGAACGCTTCAAAGCCTCTTGCAGCAAACGGAGAGCGCATGGGAAGCGATTATCGTATCGGACGACCGGCGTGATTATGCGGCATTTCTCGCGAGTAAAGGCATCAGCGATCCCCGGCTCCGTTTTGCTTCGACAGGACTTAATCGCTCGGGCTGCCACAACGCGCGCAATATTGGTTTTGATCTGGTGAGCGGTGACTATGTCACGCAACTCGACGCCGATGACACATTCACACCCTCGCGCCTTGCCGAGCTCATACCACTCGCCGCGCGCTATGGAGCGGCCGCCGACAATTTGAAAATGATCGATGAGGACACGGAAGAGTTTATCGGCACCGTGCTGGGTGACATCGCTGACATGAAATTGCTGACGCTTCAGGACTTCATGAAACTGAATGCGCCGCTCGTACCACTTATTCGCCGTGACAATTGTTTGCCCCGCGAGCCTGGCGTTGAATTTTCAGAAGACGTCATCGCGAATATACAACTCATTGACCGCATCGGGCTTTTGCCCGTTACGCCATCCTCCAGTTACATCTATCGCATCCGGCAGGGATCTATTGCGAATAGTGCGTCATCAAACGAAAAATTTGACCGCGGCTATTCGGACTATATTGATCG
>RFXE01000065.1 GCA_009921785.1 Alphaproteobacteria bacterium | reverse complement strand
CATACGTGACCCTTCACCCAATCGTGTCAGAACCATTTTCATCTGCATGGATGTGGTGTTTTGCGCTTCATCAAGCAAGACGATGGCATTGGTTAATGTACGCCCGCGCATAAAGGCCAAAGGCGCAATCTCGATCATGCCGGTTTGCAGACCGCGCTCGACATGGCGTGATTCCATGAAATCATAGAGCGCATCATAAATGGGGCGCAGATAGGGATCGACCTTCTCTCGCATATCGCCGGGGAGAAACCCCAAACGCTCGCCCGCTTCAACAGCAGGGCGCGAAAGAATAAGACGCTCAACCAATCCCTGTTCGATCAACTGAACGGCATAGCCGACGGCAAGCCATGTTTTACCCGTTCCTGCCGGACCTTCAGCGAAAACAAGCTCATGCTCTTTAAGCGCTTTCAAATAAATATGCTGCGCAGCATTGCGGGCTTTTACCCTCTTCCGACGCGTTACAATTTCATCGAAAGATAATTTTTCAGGCGTAACGGACGGACTACCGGGAAAGAGTGACCCTTGGGCCGCTGCTTCCTCAATTGCGCCATCGATATCGCCTTTTTGAATGGAAAGACCAGCACGGACGCGTTCATTCATTTTTTCTAGAACGAAGCGAGCTTGTTCAGCTTTCTCAGGTGGCCCCTTCAAAATCACCTGATTACCATTCGCGACAGCCTGAATACCCAAACGCTGTTCAAGATGGGTCAGGTTTTGATCAAAATGACCAAAGACCAATCCGGCGACACGGTTATCAGTGAGAGAGAGCCGAACATCGACTGTTTCAAGCAAGCCCTGCTTACGGGACATTTCGAGAAAACGCGCTGCGCCTTCGCTGCCTCTCACGAGAAACTCCTGTTCGCCATGACCATTCCGTCGTCAAAAAACATTTTTGATCGTAAATTCATCACACCAGCGTTCCAACAAGACTATTCGTCACACTATCGGTGATTCGTACTTGGACAACACGACCAATGTAATCAGAGGGTGCATCAAACGCCACTGCCAGAAGATGCGGCGATTTGCCGGCCATCTGACCCGGATACCGGCCTTTTCTTTCTACCAAAATGTCGAGCGTCTTACCGACCATACTATCCTGGTGGCGCCTTTGTTGTTTGGCAATAAGAGCTTGGAGGATTTGAAGACGGCGATCTTTCACATCTTCAGGAATTTGATCATCCATTTCCGCAGCCGGTGTTCCCGGTCTAACACTATATTTGAAAGAATAGGCGCTTGCGAAACCGACCTCTTCAATCAAAGTGAGTGTGGCTTGAAAATCTTCATCCGTCTCACCGGGAAAGCCAACGATGAAATCGGATGAAAAAACGATATCATTTCTGTGACGACGCATCATCGCAATAGAATCGAGATAATCGTGCATTGTGTGTCGGCGATTCATCAAGCCAAGAATTTTATCTGATCCTGATTGAACGGGCAGATGAAGATAGGGCATCACTTCAGGAATATCGCGATGAGCGAAAGCAAGGTTCTCATCCATCTCGAGAGGATGGCTGGTTGTATAACGAATACGCGCGATCCCGGAAATTTCGCTCACACGTTTTAGCAATTCACCTAGCGACGCAGAATGACCACTTTCATCAAGTCCGTGATAGGCGTTCACATTTTGACCAAGCAGTGTCACTTCTCTGATGCCTACATCGGTAAGCCTTTTAACTTCGGCAAGCACATCGGCAACGGGACGGGAATATTCACTTCCGCGCGTATAAGGCACAACGCAAAATGTGCAGAATTTATCGCAGCCTTCCTGAATCGTGACAAAAGCTGAAACGCCACGTGCTTTCGCGCGTTCGTTAGATGGAGAGGGCAGAGACTTAAATTTATCATCGACCGGAAATTCGGTATCGACATGTCGTGATCTGCTTTTCCTCGCCAAAAGCTCAGGTAAATTCTGATAAGATTGCGGACCGATAACAAGATCGACAGCTGGCTCGCGCCTGAGAATCTGTTTGCCTTCGGCTTGCGCAACACATCCTGCAACAACGATTTTAAAATCTTGGCCTGCGTTTTTACGTTCGGCCTTTAACTCGCGCAAGCGGCCAAGCTCCGAATAAACTTTATCAGCCGCCTTCTCGCGAATATGGCAGGTGTTCAAAATGATCAGATCTGCGTTGTCAATATTGTCGGTGGCTTGATACCCTTGACCATCAAGAATGTCCGTCATGCGCTCAGCATCATAGACATTCATCTGACAACCATAAG
Source organism: Alphaproteobacteria bacterium (assembly GCA_009921785.1). GTDB lineage: Bacteria > Pseudomonadota > Alphaproteobacteria > Rhizobiales > Beijerinckiaceae > CAIUPE01. The sequence continues at coordinate 6,201 of RFXE01000065.1, read as the reverse complement.
ATTTCACCAAAACGCGTTTTGTTGCGGAGGGGGTTGTCATCGGGCGGTCTGGGTCTCGCTTTCACGCAAAGAAAAATTGATCACTCATAAAACGCGGATCAGGCTCTCTATAGTCGGAATCGATTGCCAATAAAAACAAAATTCATGTGACAGGCCACGATGACGGCATGTCACGACCACGCGCGAGTAGGGTGCGCGCCGCGCGGATTTGATCTCGGGCGGTGAGCGCTAAGACTTTTCGATCCGTCATCTGATCCGCATGAAGCGGGTCACCAAACCAGATGTCGATGACAATTGGGGCGCCCTTTAGGATCCCGGCAAAATGCGGCAGGAGGTCCATGTCGCCATACCAAGCAATTTCAGGCCCGTCGAAACGACGAAGCGGCATCCCGGCGCGGTTGCGATAGAGAAGAGCGACCGGTTGAACGCGGACCTGATCGGCTACCGCCTCAGTCGAAAGGGCGCCCAAAAGAGCGGACCTGAAATCAAGGACGCGGTTGCCATCGCTTGTTGTGCCCTCGGCAAAGAGCAGGATCGCATCACCCCGACTGAACCGCTCCGCCACCGACGTAACCGCCGCCTTCGTGGCCATTTTCCGCGTTCGGTCAACAAAGACCGTTTGCTGCAATTTGGCGAAGAGCCCGAAAATGGGCCAGGAGGCCACATCGGCACGCGCAACAAAGGAGAGCGGCAAAACGCTTCCGAACGCCACGATATCGAGCCAGGAAACGTGGTTGGACAGAAAAAGACGCGGACCCGAGAGAAGCGGGGCGCCATGAATACGAACCCGTAAGCCCATCATCTGCGAGACAAAGCGGTGATAGATCAACGGCAGCCATGACGCCGCGCGCAGGCGAAATTTCATCATAACCCATTGAGGAGGAATGAGAAAAAGTGTGACTGGGACAATCGCTGTGAGGAAAAGCGCGATCCTGATCCGGCCTACAATTTCTCGGACCATCATAGTTCAGCCAAAGAGAGACGCATGACGAGAGCCAAAGCCTGAGATCCATCAGGCCGACGATAATAGCCCGGCCTCTTGCCGATCACGGTGAATCCTTGGGCTTCATAAAGTGCTTTTGCGGGCTGATTTCCGTCTTCGACCTCAAGAAACAGGGTCGAAACGCCCTTGCTTGCCAAATGGGCGAGATGTTGGCCGAGCAAAACGCGGCTCCATCCTCGGCCTCGAACGGCACGCGACAAAACAATCGTGAGGATCTCGGCTTCGTCACTGGCGCGGCGGCTCAAGATAAAGCCGTAAATACGATCGGGACGGGAAGGATCACATAGAACATCGGCCACTACGGATCGATCTGCCAAAAATCCCTCAAATTCGGCCAAAGACCAAGCATGTGAGAAGTCGCCTTGTGCATGTAATGTTGCAAATTGCTGCGCATCTTTTTGCGCAGCATGGCGCACAAAGGCCGAACTCTTTTTGCGCAACATAGGTGCAGCAATTTTGCGCAAAAAACTGAGAGCCTGATGCAGCATTATCGCCTCACCGTAATGCGATCCGGCCATTCTGCTGCGGAACGGCATCGGGCGGTCGCAGATAAAGGGGGGTGGGACGCGCTTCATCAGGATTGGCAAAAGCCCCTAAACGCGCGACCCATTCGCTATCCGGACCCGGCTGATCCGCTTCGCAGACCACTAAATGGTTCGAATTATTGGCCAGATTTGCAAAAAGGGAGGGGGCTGACCCCACAATGCGGGCCTTTGATGCCAAAATCAAAGCCTCGGCTTCACTCTGAGGAATAATACATGGCGGAACGAGAATCCGCCCATCGCCAGCCGAGATTTGCAAATAAACATGCTGGTGGCGGGCATCGATCACGCTTGCCACGCTTTTTTCGGTGCCGTCTGAAAGGAAGGGCGCAATAAACGCGGAAAGCGTGGTGATCCCTACAATCGGAAGGGACGTGGCTAAAGCGATGGCGCGCGCGGCGGATAGACCTACCCTTAACCCGGTAAAACTTCCGGGGCCGACCGTTGTTGCAATACGAGTCAGAGACGAAAAGCCGCCCGGCACTTGCGCCATCACCCGATCGATCAAGGGCATCAGCGCTTCGGCGTGACCGCGGTCCATCGGGAGGCTTTCACGGGCGATCATGTGACCGGTCGCGGTATCCATGACGGCGGCTGAACAAAGACCGAGTGCCGTATCAACCGCCAAGATGCGCACGTGAATACTCTCCGCCCGAAAGGCTCAAATCGCCTGAACTTCGCGGACATCGGGGAGAAAATGACGGAATAGATTTTGAACGCCATTTTTTAAGGTCGCCGTTGAAGACGGACATCCCGAGCAAGACCCCTTCATGGCGAGATAGACAACGCCATCGCGAAAGCCGCGGAAAACAATATCGCCCCCATCACCCGCAACGGCAGGCCGAATACGAGTCTCAAGCAATTCCTTGATCGTATCGACGGTCGCGCGGTCAGAGTCTTCGAAAAACTCGCCTTCTGAGTCTTGGGCCTCAGAGACGGCAACCGCGTCATCACCTTCGAACAAAGGGTCGCCGGAGAGAAAATGCTCCATGATCGCGCCAAGGATCGCGGGCTTTAAATGGGGCCATTCGCCATCTGATTTCGTCACCGTGATAAAATCATAAGCGAAGAAAACACCCGAAACCCCCGGGATCGCAAAAAGACGTCGCGCCAGTGGAGAACGCTCGGCCGCGTCTCTCTCGCGGATTTCAAGCGTACCGGAGGATAACACCGACCGGCCGGGTAAAAATTTCAATGTTGCGGGATTCGGAGTGACTTCAGTCTGTATAAACATGGGGCCCTCGCAACCGGTTCAAGGCCGGCGGATGGTTGATCGGAAATGACAAACTAACACATAGGGCCGAACCCGACCATGGCAAGTGCCGCTTCGCCTCGAACGAGATTGAACAATCAGTGCCGAATGAAGCCCAGAATGTCCTTCACGGCGTCCATTGTCTTTCGAGCAATAGCTCCCGCACGTTCGGAGCCATCGGCAAGAACGGAATCAATATAGGCCGGGTCACCCGTAAGCTTTTTCATTTCCGCACCGATTGGACCTAGGCGTGCAACCGACAGATCCACGAGCGCTGATTTGAACGTTGAAAACTGAGCGCCCCCAAATTCCTGAAGCACGGCCGCTTTAGTTGTGCCGCTCAGCGCCGCATAGATGCCGACAAGATTGTCGGCTTCGGGGCGGGGCTTCAAGCCTTCTTCTTCCGAGGGTAAAGGCTCCGGATCGGTTTTAGCTTTACGCACTTTTTGTGCAATCGCATCGGCATCATCAGTCAAATTGATACGCGAATAATCGGATGGGTCCGACTTCGACATTTTCTTCGTGCCGTCACGCAAACTCATAACACGCGTTGCGGGGCCTTGAATCAAAGGCTCTGGCAGCGGAAAGAAGGCGTCACCAAAGCCCGTACGCGTAATCGACTCTGAGAAGTCGTTATTAAATTTTTGCGCAATATCGCGCGACAATTCCAAATGTTGTTTTTGATCTTCGCCAACCGGAACATGAGTTGCGCGATAAACAAGGATGTCAGCCGCCATAAGGGCCGGATAGGCATAAAGACCAACCGATGCATTCTCGCGATCTTTCCCCGCCTTCTCTTTGAATTGCGTCATACGATTGAGCCAGCCCAAACGGGCAACACAATTAAACACCCATGCCAACTCCGCATGCTCAGGAACTTGGCTTTGATTGAAAATGATATGAGCTTTCGGATCTATACCGCAGGCGATGAAGGCTGCGGTGACTTCGCGAATGCTTGATGTCAGCTGCACAGGATCTTGCGGAACGGTGATCGCATGCAAATCGACAACACAATAAATGCAGTCATGACTCTTTTGCAGCTCGACAAATTTGACGATTGCCCCGAGATAATTTCCGAGGTGGAGATTGCCGGTCGGCTGAACACCGGAGAACACCAGTTCCTTGAATTGCGCCATGTTTTGAGGCTTCCTGTCGATTAAGCGCCCCGCTTATCGCAACCCGGAAACCGGAGTGCAAGAGGCGGCAGCACCCGTGATCTAACGAAATTCCTTTAATAATCCGAGAAAATGCATCATGAGCGTATAAAGGCCCAAGCCCCCCAAGCATAAGAGGGCCAAACTCGCCCACCGCAAATAGGTTACCGGATCAGTAATCAGTAAAGGCGATAGAGTCTCTTTCGCGATCACAAGCGCCAAGGCCAATAATCCCGTGGCAAAGGCAACTTTATAAATTTTTACTCTGAATTCGCGCTCCGGCATCCATCCACTGAGACGTCTCATACCAATCTGTTGAAGAGCCCAAACGGTCCCTTGGCCGATTGAAAAGGCAACAGCGAGGCCGAACGGGCTTTGAGAGAAGATCGACATCTGCACGAGCAACCCGATTAGAATGCTCGAAAATATGGTTGAGAGCAGAGATATGCGTACCCGCTCATAGGCGAAATAGAGTTGCATTTGAACGCGGGCCAATGACGCAAAGGGCAATCCCAACGCGAAGCCTGCTAATGCCGCCGCAGTGCCTATACGATCAGCGCTACCAAAGGCTCCTCTTTCAAACAATACCGACACAATCGGTTCGGCAAGGATGACCAGAGCAATGGCTGCCGGTAATGCCAAAGCGATTGATAGAAACATGACACGATCAATCGAACGATGGAGGGCGTCTGAATTATTCTTGATCACGCGTGATGCAAATTCAGGTAAGGCGATTGTTGCCAGACTTGATGCGATAAAGCCGAAAGGTAATTGTGCCAGTCTCTCGGCATAAGTCAGATATGAAATCGCTCCGGGAGTCTGCGATGCGTTATTGAGTAGGATCAGAATGCCGAATTGAACGCCAAACTGAATAACAAAACCGGGTAAAGCGAGCGCGGCCATAGCCCTAAAATCTGGACCGAAAGAAGGGCGCGAAATGATCGATTTATCGAAACGAAGAGTAACCGGTATTGAGAGTGCAATAACTTGAACAAATGTTGCCGCACTTGCAGCCCAAGACAGGATTAGCCCAACCTTCGCATAATCTGGCGCGATTTGATTATTGAAATAAACGAGAAGAAGAACAAGAACGACATTAACGGAAACCGGGACAAGAGCCTGAAGAGTAAATTTCTTTTTCGAAATCAGAATGGCTGACAGAAGGCTTGTGAGCGTGGCTCCGAAAATCAAAAGCGCCAAGGCTCTAAAATAGGTAACCGCCAAATCATAACGATCTTGCGACAATCCCGGTGCAAGAATAGTTATTATATCAGATGCCCAAATTTCTGCGATTATAACAAAGATCGCCGCGAAAATGCTGACATAAAATAAACTGTCACGGATGAGAGACGCTTCGCGCGTCGAATTATCTGTGTCGATGAGTTTTGTTGCGATAGGAACATAAGCGCTTGTCCATCCGCCTTCGCCCATCAAACGTCGAATGAGATTGGGGATTCGCAACGCGACGAAAAACGCATCTGCGACTGGGCCCGCACCAAAGAGGGCGGCGAGCAGAATATCGCGGAGGAAACCAAGTATCCGGGTGAGCGATGTGGCCGTGCCGATGAGCAGCGTCAGACGGAAAGGATTCATCGCTCAAAAAAAACCATGCAGATCATAAAATAAACTTACTTAGATCAGCATTCCGTGCGAGATCGCCAATGCTTTTTTCAACCTCGGACGCGGTTATCTTTACAATGGAGCCAGCACGGTCAGGCGCTGAAAAGGAAATGTCATCAAGTACGTTGAAGCCTTCGGGCCCCAATATTTTCAACACTGGAATTAACTTCGACAGCAATTTTAGCAATGGCATCAATCGCGTCCGATGAGAATTCGAGCGTCACGTCTTCGGTCGAAAGAAGAGCCACAGACTGCCTTATGAGGCTCGCTTCCGTCTCAATTAAAATGCGACGGAAATCTTCTTCTTTTAATGATTGTAGCTCGACGCGGATCGGCAACCGTCCTTGTAATTCAGGCAAGAGGTCTGAGGGCTTTGAAACATGAAAAGCCCCTGAAGCGATAAAGAGAATATGATCGGTTTTTACCGCGCCATGTTTTGTCGAAACGGTTGTGCCTTCAATAAGCGGCAGAAGATCGCGCTGGACTCCTTCGCGGGATACGTCTGCACCGCCCCGTGACTCGCGTGCACAAATTTTATCGATTTCATCAAGAAAGACGATGCCGTTATTTTCGACTTCTCTAATGGCCTCGGCAATAATGGAATCTTGATCAAAGAGTTTATCGCTCTCT
>RFXE01000064.1 GCA_009921785.1 Alphaproteobacteria bacterium | reverse complement strand
GCGACTTCATGCGCACACCGTATCGTTTTTTGCGTTCATTACTGTTTAGTCTGTTTATTGGTCTTAGTGCCTTCACGTCAGTTCATGCCGATACGCCTCCTTCAAACCTATCAGCCCTTGCTGAAAAATATGCGAATGATCATGGCGTGCCCTCGTCACTTGTTCATGCGGTTATCGCCGTTGAAAGTGGATGGCGTCGTGATGCAAGGAATGGATCATCGATTGGCTTGATGCAGATTACGCCTTCAACCGCGCGATCGTTGGGTTATCGTGGCACAATGCAGGGTCTTTATGATCCCGCAACGAATATCAAATTTGGGGTGCAATATCTCGCGCTCGCTTATGAGCGTGCCGGCGGTGATCTCTGCGGCACGGTCAGCCGTTATCAGAGCGGCATTGAAGCAGAGAAAATAAATGCTGCTAATCGCGCCTATTGCGTGCGTGCGAAAAATCTCATCGCGACCTATCAGGGCCAGATCAACTGAGCTTTAGCTTGCCACAAAGGCAACGAGCCCCTATCTCGATCTTCGTGCCAGTCGGTTGGATGGTCGCTGGCCCTTCGGGGCTGGAGGAAAGTCCGGGCTCCACGGAGAAACGGTGCCGGTTAATGGCCGGCGGGGGCGACCCCAGGGAAAGTGCCACAGAAAATATACCGCCTTCGGTTTTCGGATCGAGGGTAAGGGTGAAATGGTGCGGTAAGAGCGCACCGCGCGGCCGGTAACGGGTGCGGCAGGGAAAACCCCACCGGGAGCAAGACCAAATAGGAATGACGAGGGGCCTTCGGGCTCCTGGGGCTGCTCCGGCCTCTGTCATTCGGGTAGGTTGCTTGAGGCGGCGGGAGACCGTCGTCCCAGAGGAATGGCCGTCCAATCCGGAGTGATCCGGAGGGACAGAACCCGGCTTATAGACTGACTGGCACGATTTTCTGTTTCTTGACCGATAAAGCGGCCGGAATTTACCGCTTTTGCGGGTGCTCCGCCTCAATCTCAACCAATTTTTAACCATGCTGGCGGCAGTGTTGCCTATCGAGCCCCAATTTCGTTTCCGCTGTCGTTTGCGTGCCCCTATGCCGAGTTTTCCCGCTCTCTCCGATGCCGTGCGGAACGGTGCTTCGCGCCATCGCCCGGTTATGCTTGCGGAAGTTTTGGCCGGTCTGGCGCTGCGGGAGAGTGATCGCGTGATCGACGGCACATTCGGTGCGGGCGGCTATAGCGCGGGGATTTTGGATGCCGCGCCTGACATTCACGTGATGGCGATTGACCGCGACCCCCATGCAATTCGTGATGGCGCGATGCTCGTTGATGCCGCACAGGGGCGTTTGAAATTGGTCGAAGGACGATTTGGCGATCTCGCCTCTCTCGCTTCGGAAAACGGCTTTATGCGTGTTGATGCCATTGTGCTCGATATTGGCGTGTCCTCCATGCAGCTTGATGATGCCGCGCGCGGTTTTTCCTTTCGGGCTGATGGGCCGCTTGATATGCGCATGGAGCAAGACGGACCAAGTGCGGCCGATCTCGTGAATACGATGGATGAAACTGCACTCGCGAATTTGATTTACACTTATGGCGAGGAGCGCCGTTCGCGCGCTGTTGCGCGGGCGATTGTTGCCATGCGTCGTGAAACGCCTTTTGAAACAACTAAGCAGCTTGCCGATCTTGTCGCCAAAGTTGTGCATATGCCGCGCGATGCGATTCATCCGGCCACGCGGACTTTCCAAGCACTGCGTATTGCGGTGAATGATGAGCTGGGCGAGCTTGAACGCGCGCTTGATGCTTCGGAAGATGTGTTGTGTGAAGGCGGCCGGTTAGCGGTTGTGACCTTTCATTCGCTTGAAGACCGCATTGTGAAGCGCTTTATTGCAGACCGTGCAGGTGAGACACCGGATCCCTCGCGCCACATGCCTTTGAGCGCGCGGCCTGCTCCCACTTTTGAAACGCTTCGTCGTAAGCCGGTTGAATCTTCCACTGAAGAGATTGCACTAAATCCGCGCGCGCGTTCAGCACGTTTGCGCGTAGCGAGACGCACCGCAGCACCGGCGCGTAATGCTCTTCCGAAAGGGAGACGCTAATATGCCGCGGATTTTTCATGCGCTCGCGATTGCTTTGCTCATCGGTTCAGCGGTCTATGTCTATAAAATCAAATATGACACGATGGGTCTGCGCTCCGAAGTGGTGCGCCTTGAGAAGCAGATTGCGCATGAGCGTGATTTGATCGCGTTATTGAAAGCAGAATGGCAAAAGCTCAATAGCCCTGAGCGTATTCAAATGCTTTCCGATGGGCATCTTGATCTTGTCCCCTTGATGGCCAGCCAGATTGTGCGGTGGCAAGATGTGCCTGAGCGGCAAGCGCCCGTTGATAGTATCGGTGACAAATTGGGCGCGCTCGGTTTGATTGATCATCCGACCTCACAAAAATCGCCCGACATCACGGGCAGTGTAAAGAAAAAGGACTAGGGTGTAATGGCGCGCTCTTTTCCTCCTGATGATCCCTATCAACTCAGCGCCACGCGACCAGCGCGCGCGGAGAAAAAGCCGCGTGCGTCATGGCCAGTTCGCGTGTGGCGTGCTTTGTTTAGCATGCGCATAGACAAGAGTCGTCCGCGTCTCTTGATTGTTATGGTCGGCTTTCTTGCGATCTTTGGCGCGATTTCATATAGGCTTGTTCATTATGCCAGTCAGCCGGAAGAAGTGGCACAACATCACTTTCCGGTAACTGAGATTGCCAAAGCACGCCCTGACATCATCGACCGAAATGGTGTTGTGTTGGCAACCGATGTGAAGACAGTTTCGCTCTTTGCCGAACCGAAACGTATCATTGATAAAGATGAAGCTGTAGAACTCATCACCGCCGTGCTTCCTGATTTGAATGCTCGGGAGTTGCGCGAAAAATTTGCTTCTAAAAAAGGCTTTGTGTGGATTAAGCGCGAAATCACACCCAAAGAACGCGAAGAAATTTATCGCCTGGGATTACCGGGTATCGGCTTTCAACCCGAGAGCAAGCGTATTTATCCAAACGGGACTGCAGCGGCGCATATTCTGGGCTATTCAAGCATCGATAACACCGGCATCGCAGGCATAGAACAATATATTGACACACAAGGACTTGCTGCGCTCGCCAATGCCGGCCTGGCATCTGATGCGACCAAACTTGCCCCGGTGAAACTGTCTCTCGATATCCGTGTACAACATGCGTTGCGTGATGAGCTTGCTAAAGGCATTGATCGCTACAAGGCGAAAGCCGGTGGCGGCATGGTTGTTGATGTTACAACCGGCGAAGTGATTGCCTTGGTTTCGCTTCCTGATTTTGATCCGAACAATCCCAAAGATGCGCTTGATCCGGATAAAATAAATCGCGTTGTTGTTGGCACTTATGAAATGGGTTCGACTTTTAAAGCGCTCACAACGGCGATGGCGCTTGATTCAGGTAAGATCAATATTAATTCAACACTCGATGCGCGTTCCGATCTTCGTTATGGCAAATATACGATTGGTGATTTTCATCCGACACACCGCGTTTTGACGGTACCTGAAGTCTTTATTCATTCGTCCAATATTGGCACCGCAAAAATGGCGCTCGCCGTGGGCGTTGAAGGGCACCGTGCCTTTTTGAAAAAGATGGGTCAGCTTGATCGGTTGCAAACCGAATTGCCTGAAAACGCTGAACCACAAGTTCAAAAATATTGGAATGAATTGACGACCGTGACTGTCGCTTATGGTCATGGTCTTGCGGTTGCGCCTATTCAAGCGGTGATGGCTGTTTCGGCGCTCGTGAATGGTGGTCATATGGTTCCGCCAACATTTTTGCCACGTACGCCGGAAGATGCGCTGGCGCTGTCAAAGACGGTGATCAAGCCCGAGACGAGCGAAGCCATGCGCTACATCATGCGCTTGAACGCCTCGCATAAATTAGGTACCGCGGGCAAAGCGGATATTGAGGGCTATTTTGTTGGGGGCAAAACGGGGACCGCCGATAAATCGATTCATGGTCACTATGATGGCAAACATGTTTTCACAACTTTTATGGGCATCGCACCGGCTGATAAGCCGCGCTATCTCTTCATGGTCATTCTTGATGAGCCGCAAGCGGTGCAAGGCACCTATGGCTATCAAACTGCGGGTTGGAATGCGGGCCCTGTAACGGGTGCGGTGATTGAACGTGCCGCGCCGTTTCTTGATATGCCGAAGCGTTTTGAGCCTCCGGTTGCGCCCTTTCCAACCATGGTCAAACTTGGCGCTTGGGGGACGAAGTGAAACTTCGCGCGCTGTTTGATCATGTACCTGAGCGCTTCGCTGAAAGAATGATTGCGGGCCTTTCATCCGACAGCCGCATGATCAAAAAAGATTTCGCCTTCTTTGCGCTTGCGGGTTCAAAGGCACATGGCGCTCACTATATTCGCGATGCCATTGCGCATGGCGCTTCGACAGTGATTGCGGAAGGTGAGCGGCCTAGCGATATTCCCGATGATGTTGCCTATATCAGCACGCATGATGCACGGCTGAGCCTCGCGCAGGCAGCGGCGCGAATTTATCCACGACAGCCAGACCATATTGTTGCGGTGACAGGGACAGCCGGTAAAAGTTCAGTTGCTGATTTCACAAGGCAGATTTTTTCAAAAGCGGGTTATCGCGCGGCGAGTCTTGGTACGATTGGCATCACGCGCGATGATCGGATCGATTATGGCGCACTCACAACGCCTGATCCTGTCTCGCTTCATCAGACATTACAAGAGCTTTGTGATGAGGGTATCACTCATCTCGCGATGGAGGCCTCATCGCATGGGCTCGATCAAAAACGTCTTGATGGTGTCAGGTTAGAAGCTGCCGCCTTCACAAATCTTGGTCATGATCATCTCGATTACCATGAGACACGAGAGGCCTATCTCGCCGCTAAGATGCGTTTATTCGATGAGCTTTTACCTGTCGGTTCGAAGGCGGTCATCAATGCTGATTGCGACGACGCTGAAGCGGTTACGAATGTCGCAAAAAGGCGCGGTCTCGAGATCTTGTCTGTTGGTCGAAAAGGGCAAACTGTTCGACTGAATTCCGTAACACGAATGGATTTTGATCAACGCCTGTCATTATCGATTGCGGGACGCGATTACGAATTTCTTTTACCGCTTGTAGGTGAGTTTCAAATCTCCAATGCTTTGGTTTCTGCGGGTCTCGCGCTCGCGAGCGGGATCACGGTTGATCAGTGTCTTGCGGCGCTCTCGTCTCTCAAAGTTGTGCGCGGACGTCTTGAGCGTGTGGGTGTCCACAATGGCGGGTTAATTATCATTGATTATGCGCATAAGCCGGATGCCTTAAAAGAGGTGCTTGAAGCGATGCGCCCCTTTGCGCAAGGCCGGTTGATTTGTGTATTTGGATGTGGCGGCGATCGTGACAAAGAGAAGCGCGGGCTAATGGGCGCGCTCGCCCATCAACTGTCTGATGTGGTGATTGTGACGGATGATAATCCGCGCTCGGAAGATCCTTCTCTCATCCGTAAAGCCATTCTTGCAACAGCACCCGGTGCTCTTGAGATCGGTGATCGTACAGCGGCGATCGAAAAGGGGCTCGCTTTATTGCAAAAGGGTGATGTTCTCGTGATTGCCGGCAAGGGTCATGAGACAGGACAGATTATTGATTCAACCACGATTCCGTTCTCTGATCATGATGTTGTAGCCGCCACTCTGCAGAAGGGGGCTCTGTGATGTCGGCTCTCATGACACGGGATTTCATTGAAAATATTTTAGGCGTTAAAGCGACGGCGGCTTTCTCATCAATAACAGGTGTGTCCATTGACACGCGTACGCTTGAACAGGGCAATCTTTTCGTCGCGCTTTCTGGCGAACAACAAGATGGCCATGCTTTTGTTGAAACTGCTTTTTCTAAGGGTGCGGCAGCAGCGCTTGTTCTGAAAAAGAATCTGACGTCTTTATCGGCCTATGGCCCGCTTATTCCTGTTGACGATTGCTTATCCGCTCTCGTGAATCTCGGCGTGGCGGCCCGCGCACGTCTTTCTTCCCGTGCGCGTGTTATCGCGATTACAGGATCTGTAGGAAAGACAGGGACAAAAGAAGCGCTACGTCTTGTTTTATCAAAACAGGGCAATACGCATGCCTCTGTTGCATCTTATAATAATCATTTCGGTGTGCCCTTGACTCTGGCACGCATGAGTGAGGCCATTGACTATGGTATTTTTGAAATCGGTATGAACCATGCTGGTGAGATTGAACCCCTGACACGACAAGTTCGGCCGCATGTCGCACTGATTACAACCGTTGAAGCCGTTCACATTGAAAATTTCCCCAATGTTGAAGCGATTGCCGATGAGAAGTCGGCACTCTTTTTGGGTCTAGAAGACGGCGGTACCGCGATCATCAATCGCGACAATCCGCATTATGAGCGGATGTGGACTCAAGCGTCGCGCTCTAGGGCCGGACGCGTGCTGAGCTTTGGTGAAAATCCCTTTGCTGATATTCGCCTTGCGGGTCTTAAGAGCGATGCTGAAGGCTCTGACATCATCGCCGAGATCAATGGCGTGGCATTGTCCTATCGGCTTGGCAGTCCCGGTAAACATCTTGCGCTGAATAGTCTTGGTGTTCTTGCTGCCTGTCTCGCTGTAGGCGCAGACATAGAAGCCGCCGCACATGCACTCGCTGATGTTAAGCCGCCTCAAGGACGCGGCTCACGCTTGTCATGGGGCGCGGGAGATCGCCGGATTACGTTGATTGACGAAAGCTATAACGCAAACCCTACATCCATGCGTGCGGCCTTTGCGCTCTTGGCGCAGACAAAGATTGGTGAAAGAGGCCGCCGCATAGCGATTATTGGCGACATGCTTGAGCTTGGTCGTGATGCGGAAGCTATGCACGCCGGGCTCGCCGCTTCAATTGAAGATTATAACATCGACCGTGTTTATGCCTGCGGCCCTCTTATGCATGCCTTGTTCGACGCATTACCAAAGACTAAGCAAGGTGGATGGTTTGAACATTCGCGTTTACTGGCCGCTTCCCTTTCCGATGCGATCCATGCAGGCGACGCGGTCATGATTAAAGGATCGAATGGCAGCCGCATGCGTGAGGTTGTCGATGCTCTTAAGAATCGCTTTGATAAGGATAAAGTCTAATGCTGGCTTGGCTTGCCGAATATAGCGGGGCGCTCGGTATATTGAATGTGTTTCGCTACATCACATTTCGTACCGTGGGCGCAACCGTTACCGCGATGTTTTTCGTGTTCTTCTTCGGCCCCACAATCATCGCCAGCCTGCGTGTGCGGCAAGGCAAAGGTCAACCCATCCGCGCGGATGGACCTGAGTCACATCTGTTGACCAAAAAAGGCACGCCCACAATGGGGGGGCTGATGATTCTCTCAGGCGTTCTTGTTGCCACATTGCTCTGGGGTAATTTGAAAAATCCATATCTCTGGTCGGTTCTTGCCGTAACACTCGCCTTCGGAATGATCGGTCTCTATGATGATTATTTGAAGGTCACAAAACAAAGCCATGCTGGGCTTTCAGGTCGTGTAAGACTTTTGATCGAAGCGGTTGTTGGTGTCATCGCGTGTCTCGTTATGGCGCATGCTGATGGTGGCCGGTTGTCAACAGCGCTGACAGTTCCTTTCTTTAAAGACATCGTCATTGATCTTGGATTATTTTTCTTTGCCTTTGGCGCCTTTGTGATTGTTGCGGCGGGTAATTCTGTGAACCTGACCGATGGCCTTGATGGGTTGGCGATTGTGCCGGTGATGATTGCGGCGGCAACTTTTGGCTTTATCGCCTATCTTGCCGGTAATGCGATTTTCGCAAATTATCTGCAAATCCATTTCACGCCCGGCACAGGTGAACTCGCTGTTGTCTGTGGCGCATTGATTGGTGCAGGCTTAGGCTTTCTTTGGTTTAACGCCCCGCCCGCGCAAATTTTTATGGGCGATACAGGTTCACTCGCTTTGGGCGGTCTCCTGGGCACAGTAGCAGTTGCCACCAAACATGAAATTGTTCTCGGCATTGTTGGCGGTCTCTTCGTGTTGGAAGCGGTGTCCGTCATCATTCAGGTGGCGTCGTTTAAATTGACGGGTAAGCGCATTTTCTTGATGGCGCCTATCCATCACCATTTTGAAAAGCTCGGCTGGAAAGAACCGCAAATCGTCATCCGCTTCTGGATTATCTCCGTTATTCTCGCGTTGATTGGTCTCTCAACGCTGAAATTGAGGTAATGATGACGCCGGTTGAAAGCTTTCGCGATCAGTATATCGCCGTCTTCGGATTAGGCGGGTCGGGGCTTTCGACCGTTCGTGCTTTGCGTGAAGGTGGCGCGCATATCGCGGCGTGGGACGACTCAGAAAAGTCACGTGACACTGCGCTGAATAAAAATATGCCGCTCGTTGATCTTGCGCAGGCGGATTGGTCGACCTATCGCGCTTTGGTATTGGCGCCGGGCGTGCCACTCACTCATCCTGCGCCACATTGGAGCGTTAAAAAAGCACATGCGGCGGGCTTGCCTATTATCGGTGATATTGAATTATTTTGTCTCGAACGTGCGCGCCGCGC
>RFXE01000063.1 GCA_009921785.1 Alphaproteobacteria bacterium | reverse complement strand
CTTCAAAAAAGGTATGGCCGATGACGAGACGACGGCGTCGTCCGCGCAGCCCTCTGATCCTTCGAAGCCAGTCGCCGATCAGCGTCAGGCAGCACCATCGCCGACACCGAGCGAACACAAAGCGGGTTGATCGCGCTCTGTCAGGCGGTCCTCTCATAAAGCCGACCGCTGACACCTGAATGGACAGAGACTATGTTAGATTTTGGTTCCGGCGAACTCGTGGTGATCGGAGTGGTCGCCTTGGTGGCGATCGGTCCCAAGGAGCTGCCGGGTCTATTGCGCACTGTCGGTCAGGCAATCGGTAAGCTGCGCCGCATGGCTGGCGACTTCCAAAGTCAATTCAATGACGCCATGCGTGAGGCCGATATGGCTGACGCACAGAAAATGGTCTCTGACATCAAGTCTGATTTTTCGACGACGATGAGTGGCATGGGGTCCATGTCGCCGCCGATCATGATGGCGGCACCGAATATGACAGAGACCGCGAGCGAGTCCTCTTCATCGGACTCTGCAGCGAATGATAGCGTGCTCAAAGCAGATGATGGTTTGGCGTTTGGCTCAGTTGACGTTGCCGAACCGGTTGCAAATTTTGCAAGTGCAGACTCCGAGTCGATGGACACGCCAAACTCACCCAAGGATGTTAGTGCGGCTGATGCGGCGAATGGTGATGCGCAATCCGATGAAACGGTAGCGCCAAAGACGCAAGAAGGCGCGGCATGACGACTGAAGATATGGACGCGTCGAAAGCGCCGTTGATCGAACATCTCGTTGAATTGCGTTCGCGATTGATCAAATCGCTGCTCGCCTTTCTCGTTATGTTTTTCGCGTGCTTTTTCTTTGCGCGTCATATCTATAATATTCTCGTATTTCCTTATGTTATGGCGGCAGGCGGAGATGCCTCGCAAGTAAAGTTAATCTATACCGCACCACTCGAATATCTATTTACGCAGATTAAAATTGCGATCTTCGGTTCGTCATTCCTTTCGTTTCCTGTTGTCGCCACGCAGATATATAAATTTGTGGCGCCGGGTCTTTATAAAAACGAAAAAGATGCGTTTCTGCCCTATCTGATCGCGACGCCGATTTTATTCCTCATGGGCGCGGCAGTTGTCTTTTTCATCGCGATGCCAATTGTGATGACTTATTCAATTGGTCAGCAGCAGATAGATGTTGCCGGTGAGGCGTCAATCGCGCTTTTGCCTAAAGTCAGCGAATACCTTTCTCTAATCATGACCCTGATTTTCGCGTTCGGGATTACATTCCAATTGCCCGTTGTTTTGACATTGTTGGCACGCGCGGGCGTTATTGATTCAACATTTCTCAAAGAGAAACGTCGTTACGCAATTGTACTGGTGTTTGTTATCGCGGCGGTTTTGACGCCGCCTGACGTTATCTCCCAAATGTCGCTCGCTATTCCAACTTTGGCGCTCTACGAATTGTCAATTCTATCGGTTATGTGGGTTGAGCGGAAACAAGCCAAAGCCGATGCCGAGCGCGCGTCGGAATAATCTTCGGATCATTCGCCCTGAAATGAGGTCGAGACATTAATGTTTGATATTCGCTTCATCCGTGACCATGCGGACATCTTTGATAAAGGTTTAATCAATCGTGGGGCCGCTCCGCTCTCAGCGCGCCTGATTGCTCTCGATGATGAGCGTCGCGCCGCAATCACTGCGTCACAAACCGCGCAGGAAAAGCGTAACGCATTATCGAAAGAAATCGGCCAGGCTATGGCTGCCAAAGATCAAGCGCGTGCTGATGCCCTCAAGGCTGAAGTTGCCGCATTGAAAGACAGTCTTTCGGCTTTAGAAACACGCGAAAAAGCACTTGTCGAAGAGCTTGATCGTGAGTTGGCGGCTATCCCTAATACGCCGCTTGCTGAAGTGCCCGTTGGTAAAGACGAACATGATAATGTCGAAATGCGTAAATTTGGTACACCGCGTACTGAGGCGATGATGGGCTTTACGCCTAAGCAGCATTTTGAAATCGGTGAGGCGCTCGGTCTCATGGATTTTGAAACGGCAGCAAAATTATCGGGCGCGCGTTTTGTAGTGAATAAAGGTCAGCTCGCTCGACTGGAGCGGGCACTCGGTCAATTCATGCTCGATCTTCATACAAGCGAGAATGGCTATACAGAAGTTAATCCGCCCTTGCTCGTTAAAGATCATACAATGTTTGGCACCGCGCAACTGCCAAAATTTGCTGAAGATCAATTTCGTGTTTCGCCCGATTATTGGTTGATACCGACGTCAGAAGTGCCGCTCACCAATCTCGTGCGGGAAAGCATTGTTGATGAATCGTTATTGCCCATGCGCTTAACTGCGTTGACGCCGTGTTTTCGTGCGGAAGCGGGTGCTGCGGGACGTGATACGCGCGGAATGATCCGCCAACATCAATTTACAAAAGTTGAACTCGTCTCAATCACGACTCCCGAGACGTCAATCGCAGAACATGAACGCATGACCGCTTCAGCAGAAAAAGTGCTGCAGAAGCTCGGCCTTGCCTATCGTGTGATTACACTCTGCACTGGCGATATGGGTTTCGCCGCGCAAAAGACCTATGACATTGAAGTGTGGTTGCCGGGGCAGAATGCCTATCGTGAAATTTCATCTTGTTCTGTATGCGGTGATTTTCAGGCACGCCGCATGAATGCGCGAGTGAAATCATCCGATGGCAAAGGCAATCGCTTCGTGCATACACTAAATGGGTCTGGCATTGCGGTCGGCCGTGCTTTGGTGGCCGTGCTAGAGACTTATCAGAATGAAGACGGTTCAGTGACGGTTCCTGATGTCCTGTTACCTTATATGGGTGGCTTAAAAACAATTTCGAAAGCAGCGTGATATGCGTATTCTTGTAACCAATGATGACGGTATTCACGCGCCCGGATTAGAAATATGTGAAGCGATTGCACGGACACTTTCTGATGATGTGTGGGTGATCGCGCCAGAAACCGATCAATCCGGTGTCGCGCATTCTTTATCGCTCAATGATCCGTTGCGCTTGCGGCAAGCGGGTAAGCAACGTTTCGCAGTAAGCGGTACACCGACTGATTGTGTGATCATGGGCCTTCGCCATGTGCTTGACCGGAAGCCTGATCTTATTTTGTCAGGCGTTAATCGCGGGCAAAATGTAGCCGAAGATGTGACCTATTCGGGTACGGTAGCGGGGGCTATCGAAGGAACAATTCTTGGCGTGCCCTCAATTGCGTTGTCGCAATGCTATGGGTTCGAGACTCGGTCACAGCCGCATTGGGATTGCGCTGAAACGCATGCGCCCGGTTTAGTCAAAAAAATTCTAGCCGAGGGCATTCCGAAAAACGTACTCGTGAATATCAATTTTCCGGATTGCAAAGCACCCGATGTGCAAGGCACCTCAATTGCCGTGCAAGGCCAACGGCAACAGGAATTATTGCGCATCGATGAGCGTCTCGATGGACGCGGCAATCCCTATTATTGGATTGCGTTTGGTCGTGGTAAGTCAGAGCCGGGGCATGGCACCGATCTCGAAGCGATTGCAGCGAAACGGATATCGGTTACACCCTTACGTCTCGATCTCACCGACGAGCCGACGCTCACGCGTTATGCGAGCTTGTTTTAAGCGTCGCTCGAATTTTACAGGGACCATTGATGCCCAAACGGATGTCGGAAGCCGAGGCGATTGTGTCCTTTCAACTCAAATTGCGCGAGCGTGGTATTTTTGATCATGCGCTTTTGCAGGCGTTTGAGCTCACTCCGCGCAAAGACTTTCTCGAAGAGCGGTTTAATGATGTGGCCGAGACCGACATCGCTTTGCCCTTACCGTGTGGGCAGACTCAAGCCGCACCAACTTCGATCGCGCGCATGATCACGGCACTTGATGTGGGGCCGGGTGATCGCGTTCTCGAGATTGGAACGGGATCGGGATACGCAACGGCGCTTATCGCGCGAATGGCATTAAGTGTTACGACACTCGAACGCTATCGCGCTCTTGCAGAGGCAGCAAAGAAGCGTCTTGCGCGGCCGAGCCTTGGCACAATTGCCGTGTGGCATGCTGACGGCACTCATGGTTATCCTGAAGAAGCGCCCTATGACCGGATCATTCTTCATGGCTCAATTGAAAGCGAACCGGCGAGTTTGATCGATCAGTTAACGCCTGGTGGTTCGGTCGTTGCGATTTTACGTGTTGGTCAAGTCTCGGAAATCACGAGATGGCGCCGTGCCGTTACCGGCCGCGTGCTGGAGATTGATCATTTCGGGCGGCTTGATCTACCAAAAATCATCCCCGGACTTTCTGAATCGCTCTGAGCGATTGAAAATCTTGGCGTTCGCGACGTCTTGGAAAGAAGTTCTTAACCTAAACAGAGGATGAATCAAAAAGAGACGATTGTTGAGTCGTTATGTGGTCATGATCGGGAGGTCGACCGTGCTTTCAAGGCCCGCGCTTCGCATTCTAAGTACTTGCGGTCTTTGCCTTATTATGTCGGCATGCGGCACTGATGTGGTGCGCATGTCGGAGCAGCTTAATCCCTTTGCGGGTTCTGCGCGTTTCGATCCGAAGACAACCGGATCTCTTTCAAAATCACAGAATAGCGGGTTAGCGCCTGCTGCGGATGTCGGTGCGTCCGATGCGTCTGTTCAAGGGAGCGGTTCGATCGCTTCCGTGCCTTTGACGGCTCCGAACGATGCTTCAACATCCGCTAAATCACCGGTCGCTGCAAAGTCCACTGCGGCGCCCGTCTCGTCGCAAAAAATGGCGTCTTTGTCATCACCTGTTGCCAGTGCGAAGCCGGTCGCTTCGGCTGCTGATGGTGGAAAATGGGTTGCCGAGGGCGGTACTGAAGTGACGCTCGCGAATGATGAGACGATAAAATCATTGTCGGATCGTTATGGCGTTCCAGAAGATGCGATCCGCAATGCCAATGGTCTTAAAGCGAAGACCAAGCCAAAGGCGGGTACGAAGCTGATCATTCCGGTTCATGTTGCTGCGGGTGTACAGCCGACAAAGGCGAAGGTGGCAGCAACAAAAACTGCAGAAATTGCGGCGCCAGTATCCGATGCCTCAGTTGATGGAACAAAGACGGATCCACTGAAGGCGGATCCCAAGAAGCTTGCGCAAGCAAAGACGCCTCAAAAGGCAGATGCGGCACAGCCAACGCAACAGGCTGCTCTGGAAACACCAACGACCTCAGCACCGTCTGATCCGGCAAATGCGTCTGACGCGACGAAGGTAAGTACGGTCGGCTTCCGTTGGCCGGCGAAGGGTCGCATCATTCAGGCCTTTGGTGACAAAGGCGGCGTGAAGAGCACCGGTATCAATATCTCAGTGCCAGAAGGAACGCCGATCAAGGCTGCTGAAGCCGGCACTGTTGCCTATGCTGGCAGTGAAGTTAAAGGTTTCGGCAATCTCGTGATGGTGCGGCACTCTGATGGTTGGGTGTCGGTCTATGCGAATGCTAGTGAGATCAAAGTGAAGCGTGGTGATCTGATCAAGCGCGGCCAAGTGATAGCGCTCTCGGGTCAGTCGGGCGATGTTGCGGCACCGCAACTTCATTTCGAGTTGCGCAAAGGGTCAGTGCCCGTCGATCCGGTCGAGCATTTAAGCGAAGACTGATTTCAGTTTCAAAGTGAATAATTAAAAGCGGCTTTTTAGCCGCTTTTTTTATTTTAATGTCCTTCAAGCCTCACGCCTAAGCGGCCGGCAAGATCTTGAATATATTGATAGGCTGTGCGGCCCGAGCGTGAGCCGCGTGTCGTTGCCCATTCAAGGCTTTCATGTTCGAGGCTTTCGCGGTCGATAGGTAAATCATAATGGCGCGCATAACCGCGGACCATATCGAGATATTCATCTTGGCTGCACTTGTGAAAGCCGAGCCAGAGACCAAAGCGATCAGAAAGCGATACTTTTTCTTCAATGGCTTCGCCGGGATTGATTGCGGTTCCGCGTTCATTCTCCATCATGTCGCGTGGGAGAAGGTGACGACGATTTGACGTCGCATAAAAGATGACATTATCGGGTCGACCTTCAATGCCGCCTTCAAGTACGGCTTTAAGCGACTTGTACGAAGTGTCGTTAGAATCAAAAGAAAGATCGTCGCAGAAGACGATAAAGCGGCACTGTGACTCGCGCATAAGCGCCATCAAATGCGGCAGCGTCTCTATGTCTTCACGGTGAATTTCTACGAGCTTTAAGGACGCCGATTTATCCCTTGCGGCCTGTGATGCTGCTTCTGCGTGCGCCGCTTTCACGAGCGAAGATTTTCCCATGCCACGTGCACCCCACAACAGCGCGTTATTCGCGGGGAGGCCACGCGCGAAACGGTTCGTGTTTTCGTTAAGAAGATCACGCACGCGGTCGATGCCGCGCAGCAAAGTCATTTCAACGCGGTTGACCTTGGGGACTGCGACAAGCTGTCCCGTGTCGGGCCGCCAGACAAAGGCATCCGCCACCGAAAAATCGATCACCGGCTTTGTCGGCGGCTTTAGCCGCTCAAGCGCATCGGCAATACGGCGTAATTCGGCAAGAAGGGGGTCTGAGACAGGCGGGAAAGAGGACATGGGTCAATGATCAGTGAAGAGAACACGAGGGATTTGTTCAATACAGGCGAATTAACGGAGCGTCCATGCCAGATCAGCGCTCTAAGTGCACCCAAAATGCCGTGCTTTTGATTGCAATATGACCGCCAAAAGCTATAGTCCGGCCGACTCTGGGTGAGAGATTTTCGTCCTGCCCGGACTAATAGATATTTGGAGGTTTTTCGTGATTACGCCAGCCTATGCTCAATCTGCGTCCGCTTTGGGCGGCTCTGAGATGTTGATGCAGGTCGTTCCCTTCATTCTCATTTTTGTCATTATGTATTTTTTGATGATCCGTCCGCAGCAAAAGCGGCAGAAGGAACATCAAGAGATGATCAAGAATGTCCGTCGCGGCGATCAAGTGGTGATGAGCGGTGGTTTGATCGGCAAAGTGGCTAAGGTCACGGATGACAATGAAGTCGAACTTGAAATTGCTGATAATGTTCGTGTTCGTGTGACCCGCGCATCGATTGCCGATGTAAGGTCCAAGGGCGAACCCGTAAAATCCTGATAGGTCTGGCATTCATTCATCATGCTTCGTTATTCCCGCGCTAAAATTGCCGCAGTCTTGCTTCTTGTCGTTGCTGGATTCCTCTATGCCGCGCCGAGTCTGATGTCGCCTGAATCGCGTTCAGCGCTTCGGGAGTCGACACCAGGCTTTTTGCCGTCATGGTTGATCCCGCATCAGGCTATTGTGCTTGGCCTTGATTTGCAGGGCGGCTCGCATGTGCTTCTTGAAGTGGACAGTGCAGCGGTTTTGAAAACGCAAGTCGCAACCCTGCGTGACGATATGCGCCGGATTTTGCGTGATGAGAAAGTGGCTCTCGCCGGTGGTCTAGCGGTTTTGCCGCGGGGCGTATCGGTGCGCATCACGGATGAAGCGGAACGCAAACGTGTTGTTCCCAAATTTCGCGAACTGGCGACGCCCACCTCATCACTCTTGAGTGGCGGCGGCAAAAGCGCGATTGATCTTGTTGAAGATCCGGATGGTTTAATCACGCTGGCAATTACCGAAGCAGGTGTCACCGAAAAAATCCGCAAGGCGATTGATCAAGCGATTGAAGTTTTGCGTCGTCGTATCGACGCCTTGGGGACAACCGAGCCAAATATACAGCGTCAGGGCATTGACCGGATTCTTGTACAGGTGCCTGGATTGCAGGACCCCAAGCGTTTGAAAGAAATTCTTGGCACTACAGCGCAACTTGAATTCCGCATGGTTGCTGAAGGGAGCGGCGCTTCGGCAGAAGTAGAAATGTTGCCGCAAGCGGAGGCCAATCAACCGCCATTGCCGATTGAGAAGCGCGTGATTGTTCAGGGTGAAGATTTGATCGATGCTCAACCGGGCTTTGATCAGCGCAACAGCGAACCGATCGTCAATTTCAAATTCAATATTCGCGGCGCACAACGTTTTGGTGCGGCAACATCTGAATCGGTCGGTCGTGCGCTCGCCATCGTCCTCGATAAAAAAGTGATTTCAGCGCCGCGCATTCAAACAGCGATTACGGGCGGGCAGGGACAAATCTCGGGACGCTTCACCGTTGAAGCCGCAAACAATCTTGCCATTCTATTGCGTGCGGGTGCCTTGCCGGCGCCATTGACTATTGTTGAAGAACGCACGGTTGGGCCGGGCCTTGGACAGGACTCGATCAATGCGGGCAAGATTGCTGCTTATGTGGCAGCAGTCCTTGTCGTCGGCTTTATGTTTGTGACTTACGGGCTTTTCGGATTGTTCGCGAATATAGCGCTCATCATCCATGTCGTATTGATTTTCGCCATGATGTCATTGATTGGCACAACGTTAACTTTGCCAGGCATTGCGGGTATCGTGTTGACCATCGGCACAGCCGTTGACTCGAATGTGTTGATTTATGAGCGCATTCGCGAGGAAGCGCGACAAGGGCGGAGTATGATTGCTTCACTTGATGCGGGGTTCACGCGCGCCTTTGCAACAATCATTGACTCGAATGTCACGATGTTTATCGCGGCAGCGATCCTGTTTTTCTTGGGCTCGGGTCCCGTGCGTGGTTTCGCTGTCACGATGGTGTTCGGTATCGTGACAACAGTTGTGACGGCCGTAACGATGACACGCATGATGATTGCGCTGTGGTACACGCGCGCGCGTCCGCAAAAATTACCGTTCTGAGGGAGATTGAACCATGAAACTCCTTCGCATCATTCCTGATGATACATCATTCGGCTTTATGGCGTT
>RFXE01000062.1 GCA_009921785.1 Alphaproteobacteria bacterium | reverse complement strand
AATTGAAGCGCCACTCGCATTCTTTCGAGAAAAGATGGAAGTGAGTTTTCGGAATGCCGTTGTAACGCCGCAAATGCCTCTTCGGCTGGTTTTGCTCCGCTGCCCTTCGGGTCTGACCTGCTTCCCGTAAATTAGGCCATTTGGAACTGGAATTTTCCATTTATGATCCCCTTTTGGGGACAAGGAGAGTTCCATGAAGGCATCGAAGTTTACCGAGGCGCAGATCGCATTTGTTTTGAAGCAGGCAGACGAGGGGACAGCGATTGCGGAGGTCTGTCGGAAGGCCGGAATCTCGGAAGCGACCTTTTATGTCTGGCGGAAGAAGTACGGCAATTTGCTACCGACTGAGATGAAACGTTTGCGCCAACTGGAAGACGAGAATACTAAGTTGAAGCGGATCGTGGCGGAATTGTCTTTGGACAAAGCGATGCTGCAGGATGTTCTCAAAAAAAAGCTTTAAGGCCTGCCCGGAAACGTCAGCTTGTTGATCAGTTGCGGTCAAATTGGAAAGTGTCAGCCAGACGAGCTTGTTCCACTCTCCGTGTTGCGCGATCGCTTTATATCTACAAGTCTAGGCGGAACGATCAGGCCGATCTGAAGGTCAAGATCAGAGATATTTGTGAGACGCGTGTACGTTACGGCTATCGACGTGTTCACATCCTGCTCAAGCGCGAAGGATGGCAGATAAACCCGAAACGGGTTTATCGCCTTTACAAAGAAATGGGTTTGCAATTGCGGAATAAGATACCGAAGCGCCGTGTGAAGGCCAAGCTTCGAGACAATCGGAAAGATGCCGTTCAGATCAACGAGACATGGGCCATGGACTTTGTCCATGATCAGTTAGCCACTGGAACCAAGATCCGCATCTTGACTATTGTCGACACGTTTAGTCGGTTCTCGCCAGTTATCGATCCACGGCTCAGCTATCGAGGCGAAGATGTTGTTCAAACACTTGAACGTATCTGCAAAAATATTGGCTATCCGAAGACGATCCGTGTTGATCAAGGATCCGAGTTTGTCTCGCGAGATCTTGATCTGTGGGCTTACCAAAAAGGAGTGATCTTAGACTTCTCCCGACCGGGTAAACCGACCGACAACAGCTTCATCGAAAGCTTCAACGGCAAGTTCAGAGCTGAATGCCTGAACACACATTGGTTTATGAGCCTTGACGACGCGCGAACACACAGCGCGATCGGCAATAAACCGCCGATATCGCTACTAAACGGCTCATCGGCGGCAACTCCGTCCTGAGCTTTAACCCCGGAGATTCTGGTTCCCCCTAGCCTAAACTTGGGTAGCGCTTCATCGGCTCAAAAGACATACATCAGGGAGGATCACTTTTCAGGGGGCAGACCAATTATGGCTCAACTCCAGCGGGCTAAAACATATTGGCTTGAAACTCAGAAATTATTGACTAATAGTCTCACCAGGGAGTTTGAAGCCGAAAGTAAAAAAATAAATGGGGCTCGATCATGCCTACGAAAGGGTGTTACGCTGAAGGTCTTGCCTATCGATTATTATAAGAGATGATCACAAATCTAGTGCTGCAAGTTCCCAGGTATATATAGAAACTGAAATTCTAGTTTTTAAAAACTAATAGAAAAGGTGAGGAACAAATGAATAGACGCGAAACACTTAAACTCATGGGCGCAACGGCAGTCGCTAGTATATCGGGCCTGCCGCAGCTCGCGAATGCTGCCGGCCAGGAAATGGTTGTGGTTGTGAAGATCGCCGGTATTCCGTGGTTCAACGCTCTTGAAGTGGGCGTGAAGAAAGCCGGCGGCGAATTCGGCATCAACGCATCGATGGTTGGTCCGTCGGCAGTTGATCCGGCGCAGCAGGTCAAGCTCATCGAAGATTTGATCGCGAAGAAAGTCGCTGTGATTGGCCTCGTGCCGCTTGATGTGAAGGTGACAGAGCCTGTGTTGAAGCGCGCGCAAGCCGCGGGTATCAAGGTTATCACGCATGAAGGTCCCGAACAGGCTGGTCGTGACTGGAACGTCGAATTGATCGACTCGATCAAGTTCGGCGAAGTGCAGATGGAACGTCTCGCCAAGGATATGGGTGAAGAGGGCGAATATGTCGTTTATGTCGGCACGCTGACTACTCCGCTCCACAACATCTGGGCAGACGCTGCAATCGCCTTCCAGAAGAAGAATTATCCGAAGATGAAACTTGCGACCGACCGTTTCCCCGGCGCGGACGTGACGGATGACGCTTACAAGACAACGCTCGACGTGATCAAAGCCTATCCGAACCTCAAGGGTATTCTTTGCTTCGGTTCGCAGGGGCCGATCGGCGCAGGGAATGCTGTGCGCGAAAAGAAGCTCGGCAAGAAGATTGCCGTTGTCGGCACGGTTCTTCCGTCACAAGGCAAGTCGCTCATTGATGACGGCATCATCCGTGAAGGCTTCCTCTGGAACCCGACAGACGCCGGCTATGCCATGGTCGCAGTCGCTAAGCTCGTGCTTGACGGTAAGGAAATCAAGGACGGCATTGAAGTCCCGGGTCTTGGCAAGGCTGCTGTGGACGTCGCCAACAAGCAGATCAAGGTCGACAAGATCATGCGCATCAACAAGGACACTGTTGATAGCCTGATCAAGGGCGGACTCTAATCCACTATCACGCATAAACGCTGCGCCCCTCACCCGAGGGGCGCAGTCTTTGTCTCATCACGTGCGCGATAGGAACCTGCGATCGTGGCGACATTTCTTGACTTGAAAAACATCTCTAAGCGTTTTGGCGGCGTGCAAGCGCTGACCGATGTCGATCTGAGCCTTGAAGCGGGCGAAGTGCATTGTCTCGTCGGTGAAAACGGCTCGGGCAAATCGACGCTCATCAAAATTATATCCGGCGTGCAGCCGCCTGAAGCTGGCGGCACCATCACGATTGAAGGCCGCTCCTATACGCAGCTTAATCCGGTTGAGAGCACGCGCGCAGGCATTCAGGTGATTTATCAGGATCTCTCGCTTTTTCCGAATTTGACGGTTGCGGAAAACATCGCCGTCGGCCAGCATCTCGGTGGCTTTCGTTCCGTCGATTGGACTACAATCCGCAAGATTGCTGAAGCCGCGATGGCCCGCATCAATGTTTATTTCGATCTAGATGCAAAGGTTGAAGATCTTTCGATTGCCAACCGCCAGCTCGTCGCCATTTGCCGCGCCATGGCCGCAGACGCAAAACTCGTCATCATGGACGAGCCGACGGCATCCCTCACACGCCACGAGGTCGATGCGCTCTTATCGCTCGTCCGCGAACTCAAAAAGAAAAACATCTGCATCGTCTTCGTCTCACATCGCCTTGATGAGGTGCTCGAAGTTGCCGAGCGCGTTACTGTTTTGCGGGATGGTAAAAAGGTCGGCACTTATGATGCCAAAGATGTGAATGACAAAAAACTTGCCGTGCTTATGACCGGCAAGGAATTCAGCTACGATCTGAAAGAAACCGACCTCAAAAGTCGCAAGACCGTGCTCTCGGTCAAAAATCTTTCGCGCAAGGGTGACTTTAAAAATATCAGCTTCGATCTGCGCGAAGGCGAGATCCTCGGCATTACTGGCCTTTTGGGCTCTGGCCGCACCGAGCTTGCACTCTCGCTCTTTGGCATGAACCCGCCGGATGAAGGTGAGATCACGCTTAATGACAAGCCACTCGCGCTGAAATCGAACCGTGAAGCCATCGACAATGGCATAGCCTATGTGTCGGAAGATCGTCTCACGCTCGGCCTTGTGCTTGAACAGCCGATTGCGGCAAATGCCACCGTGACAATTCTTGACAAGCTCAAAGGCGCGATGGGTCTCATTCCCTTGAACGCGCGTGAAGCCACTGTTGATCGCTGGGTGAAAGATCTTTCGATCAAGGTGTCGAATACAGCTAATCCCGTGAAGACTCTTTCTGGCGGCAATCAACAACGTGTTGTACTTGCGAAATGGATGGCGACGACCCCCCGTGTTCTGATCCTTGATAGCCCCACTGTCGGCGTTGATATTCTCGCTAAAGATGGCATTTACGAAATCGTCCGTGGTCTCGCGCAGAAGGGCGTCGCCGTCATCATGATCTCGGATGAAATTCCGGAAGTGCTCTATCACAGCCATCGCATTCTCGTGATGCGCAATGGTCGCCTCACCGGCGAATTCGAGCCGCATAGAAGCTCCGAAGATCAATTAAGGATCGCCGTCAATGCATGAGTCTCGGGCTGACCTGTTTCAACGTCTCAAGCGGCGCCATGAATTCTGGCTTGCAAGCGTCATCGCTATTCTTGTGATCTTTTTGTCGGTCGCAACACAGGGCTTCCTTACGCTGCAAAATTTCTTTGACCTTCTAACCTCATATGCCTTCCTCGGCATTCTCGCGGCGGGCCTGCTCGTCGTTTTGATTTCCGGCGGGATTGATATTTCTTTCACTGCCACCGCATCAATCGCACAATACATTACGATGCTTTTGGCCAATAAATATGGCCTCGACTGGTTCTCTGTTTTTGCGCTCGCAATTCTCGTCGGTGTGTTGCTCGGTGCCATCAACGCGATCCTCATTGACCGTCTGCAAATCTCCTCCATTATCGTATCGATTGCGACATTGAATATTTTCTACGGCCTCCTCGTCTTCGTCACGGGCGGCAAATATATTTATTCGCTGCCAAGTTGGTTCGGCAAAGGCATTTACTGGTTCGAATATGTCGATGCGGATGAGATCTCCTACGGCCTCAATCTGCAGATTCTTGCGCTCCTAGTGATGTTTACGATCACATGGTTGCTTCTGAACCGTACGAATATTGGCCGCCAGATTTATGCGCTTGGCGGCAATCGCGAAGCGGCACAGCGTTTGGGCTTCAACGTCTTCAGGCTTAACATTCTTGTCTATTGTTATATGGGCCTTACTGCCGGTGTGGCATCTCTTATTCAGGCGCAACTTGCGCAATCGGTTGCACCGACGGTGCTTGTCGGCAAAGAGCTTGATGTGCTCGCGGCTGTGGTGCTTGGCGGAGCTAGCCTTGCGGGGGGTGTTGGAACTGTTCTTGGCACGGTTTTGGGTCTCGCCCTTCTCGCCATCATGCAGAACGGCCTCATCCTGATCGGTGTATCATCCTATTGGTCGCAATTCTTTGTCGGTCTTGTCATCCTTCTATCTGTAAGCGCGACGGCTCTGTCCGCCCGCCGCAAGCGTAAGGGAAATCTCGTCGAATGAGCCACGAACCTGCCTATCTTTCAAAGGGCCCTGATGCGGCTCTTGTGCGGCTTATAAAGGGCCTCACGCATGATGTCACCAATCGACGTTTGATCATTCTGCTTGTCGCTCTCGTTGCCGTCTTCGGCCTCTTGATCGGCGAACGCTTCTTCTCGCAAGCGACCGTTCAGTCGATGGCGTTCCAATTGCCGGAACTCGGCATCCTCTCGCTTGCGATGATGATCACGCTCGTATCAGGCGGCTTGAATCTTGCGATCATCTCGACTGCCAATCTCTGCGCATTGACGATGGCTTATATTATGACCTCACATGTACCGGGCGCAGAAGGCTTTATGTGGGCGGGCTGGCAGATCATCGCCATTTTTGCTGGTCTTGCAGTCGCAGCTGTCATAGGCCTCTTGAACGGCTTCGTAATCGCTTATCTCGGTGTATCGCCCATTCTCACCACTCTCGGCACCATGACCATGGTAAAGGGCATTGCGATTGGCATGACGCGCGGCAATGTTCTCTCAGGTTTGCCGGAGCCGATTGTGTTCATCGGCAATGGCACGGTCTATGGCATCCCGACAGCGATGCTTGTCTTTGCCGCTGTCGCTAGCCCCATTGCGATCATGCTTGGCCGTACACCAACAGGTGCCGCGACCTATATGATCGGATCGAATGAGAAGGCGACTCGCTACTCCGGCATTGATACGAAGCGTGTGATCCTGCGCGTATATCTGATTTCGAGCCTATTGGCGGCTGTTGCCGGCCTTGTGATGATGGCACGGTTTAATTCGGCAAATGCCTCTTATGCAGAGAGTTATTTACTTGTGACGATTCTTGCTGCTGTGCTTGGCGGCGTCGATCCGATGGGGGGCTTTGGCAAAATCGCCGGTCTCGTTTTGTCACTTATTATTTTGCAAGTCATCTCCTCGGCGTTTAACTTGCTGAACTTCAGCCAGTTCTTGACGCTCGCGATTTGGGGCACGATCCTTGTCGCGGTGATGGCCGTGCCGAATATCAGAAAGCGGCTTGGCTTCGCTGATTGAAAGCCACTACAGCATCAATATGGAGGCGGACGCGATGAGCATGGGTGATACCTGCGAGCGTATCGCGGTTCTCGATCTCGGCAAGACAAATATCAAATTGCTCGTCGCCGACGAGAATGGTGCTCCTGTTGAAGTCCTCTCCTATTCCAATGCACCGGATGCGTCCGGCCCCTATCTTGCGATTGATTTGAAACGCATTGAAGCGCTCGTCGTCGACGCGCTTGCCGATCTTAGCAAACGTCACAACATCCGTGCCATCATTGCGACCTCACATGGCTGCGGCGGTGTGCTCGTTGATGAGCATGGTCCCGTTCTGCCCGCAATGGATTATGAAGCGACGCCGCCTGAGTGGCTCACTGATGCATATCGTGAAGTTGGCCCAACTTACGAGGAAGTCTTCTGCTCCATCTCGGGCGGCGCGATGCGTCCCGCGCAAGGCTTACTTTGGCAGGAGCGCGAATTTCCAAAAACATTTTCACGCGCGAAATATTTCCTTCTCACTCCACAATATTTTGCTTTTCGATTTGGGGGTCGCCCCGTCACTGAAATCTCTTCACTGGCTGCGCAATGTCATCTTTGGAATCCGCTCAAAAGCGAATTCTCGAGCATCGTAAAAAAGAAAAACTGGTCGCGATTTTTTCCAGCCTTTGCCCGCGCAGGCGACATTGTGGGATATCTCTCGCCTGAGTTCCAAAAGCGAACCGGCCTTGCCGCAGATGTTGAAATTCTCGCTGGCGCGCATGACAGCAACGCCAATTTCTATCGCTATAAAGCAGCAGGCTTGGCCGATTACACCGTACTTTCTACCGGCACATGGATGATCGGATTTAATCGCGGTCGTCCGCTTGAAGATTTTCGGGAAGAGCGCGCGATGGTGGCGAATGTCGATGTCGATGGCGAGCCAATCGCATCGACTCTCACAATGACTGGACGTGAATATCAGATCCTCGCAGGCGAGCCGCCGGTGAGCGATGAGCGCGCTTTTGATGCTATTGATCATCTCATAGCACGCGGCACGATCCCCGTTCCGTCTTTTGTGGAAGATCCTGGTCCGGTGCCGCATTCAGGCGGCAAGGGTTATATAATTGGGCCACCGCCAGAGACGGCAGAAGAGCGCGGCGCTACGGCATCATTTTATGCCGCAACTGTTGCCGATCTTTGTCTTGATGTTTTGGGGTCAACCACACCGATTGTGATTGACGGGGGCTTTGCAACAAATTTCAGCTTTGCAAAAATGCTCTCTTGTCTAAGGCCTTTTCAAGAGATCTATGTCAGTCAATCCAAGGATGGTACAGCGCTTGGTGCGGGTCTATTGTGGCGGCGCTTTCAACGCAAGGCTCCTGTTACAAGCGTCAAACTGGATCGCATTGAAACAAAACCTCATCAGGCTTTGATTGAGGCCACAAGAAAATGGAAAGCCATGATCGGAGCCTAAGTATGAACAAGAATAAGTGGACGCCCGAAAGGAGACTCTCATGTCACACATGAAATTAAGACAAGGCATCATCGATACATGTCTTGAAATGAATCATTCCGGTCTTAATCAAGGCACCTCGGGCAATGTTTCCCACCGCATTCCGGGCGGCATGTTGATCACGCCGACAAGTCTTCCTTATGCGCAAATGAAACCTGCTGATATTGTGGCAATGGATTTTGATGGAACCTATCATGGCCGTCGCCTGCCTTCATCCGAATGGCGGTTTCATCGCGATATTTTGAAGAGCCGCACTGATGCGAATGTCGTTCTTCATACGCACTCGGTTTATTGCACAACGCTTGCAACGCATGAACTAGGTATTCCAAGCTTTCATTATATGGTGGCTGTTGCCGGCGGCACGGATATTCGCTGTTCGGATTATGCATGTTTCGGCACACAAGAACTCTCTGATACGGCGCTCAAAGCGCTTGAAGACCGCACGGCTTGTCTTTTGGGTCATCATGGGTTGATTGTGCTCGCCGATACTTTTGAAAAAGCTTTGTGGCGTGCGCATGAGGTGGAAACGCTTGCAAAAATGTATGTTCATGCTTTGGCGATTGGCGAACCACCCCGTTTGAGTGATGCGGAGATGGCGCAAGTGATTGAGCAGATGCGGCGCATGAGTTATGGGCAGACACCGGATCTCGATTCGGTTGCGGATCGTCCACATGCAGCAAAAGAAATACGCGCATCATCAAAGCCCGCAGCAAAGACAACCGCGCGCACAAAGGCAAAATTAAAAGCGCGCCCGAAAGTAAAAGCACGGCGGTAATGTAACTAAGATTTTTTGATCATCCTGTGGGGACAGATCTCATAAGATGACACGAAGCGATCAGCCAAAAAGATAACAGGTGAAGGGAGATCATCATGGACATTCGATCATTTACAGCACGAAACGGGACGGTTCTTCCATTCTCCGTTATTGGCTTTGGCACTGCGCCACTCGGTGATCTTTTTGAGTTGCTTGATGAGAAAAATTGTATCTCAACCATTCAGGAGGCCTATGCGGGTAGTGTGACGATCTATGATACGTCGCCGCATTACGGCAATGGTCTTTCTGAAGTGCGTTTGGGCACAGGTTTACGCCGTGCGGATCGCAAGAAAATTTTGATCTCAACCAAGATCGGCCGC
>RFXE01000061.1 GCA_009921785.1 Alphaproteobacteria bacterium | reverse complement strand
ATATCGGCCCGCTGGTGAAAACCACTATGACGCGCTGCATTCAATGCACGCGTTGTGTGCGCTTCTCGACCGAAGTTGCAGGTGTCACCGATCTTGGATTGATTGGCCGTGGCGAGGATGTCGAAATCACGTCCTATCTCGAAGCCGCGATGACGAGTGAATTGCAAGGCAATATCATTGATCTTTGCCCCGTTGGCGCGCTCACCTCAAAGCCTTATGAATTCAAGGCGCGTCCTTGGGAGCTTACCAAGACAGAATCCATTGATGTGATGGATGCGGTCGGAACATCGATACGGGTGGATAGCCGTGCCAATGAAGTCATGCGTGTTATGCCGCGCCTCAATGAGAGCGTTAATGAAGAATGGTTGTCCGATAAAGGCCGCTTCATTTTTGACGGGTTGAAAACACAGCGTCTTGATCGCCCGTATCTGCGCATCAACGGCAAACTCGCGCCTGTGTCTTGGGCCGAGGCCTTTGCGGCCATCGCGGCAAAAGTAAAAGCGACAACACCGCAAAAGATTGGTGCGCTCGCCGGACAATTGGCAAGCGTTGAAGACATGTTCGCGTTGCAAGCGCTCATGAAGGCGCTTGGATCTTCGAATATTGATGCGCGTTATCCCGGTTCGCCGTTGCATCCGAAGCATGGCCGCGCGTCTTACCTCTTCAATTCGACGATTGCCGGCATTGAAGAGGCCGATGCGATTTTGATCATCGGCTCTAATCCGCGTCACGAAGCGCCGGTTCTCAATGCGCGCATTCGTAAGCGTTATCTGAAGGGCGGCTTGTCGGTGGCTTTGGTCGGCGAGAGGGCTGATCTCACTTACCCCTATTCATACGAAGGTGCGGGTCCTGAGAGCCTTGAGGCTGCGGCTTCCAAACTCTTCGCGGGTAAATCAAAGCCGATGATTATTGTCGGTCAAGGCGCGCTCAATCGCGCTGATGGTGCGGCTGTTCTCGCAGCAGCTGCGAAGCTTGCTAAAGCGCATGGCGCGCTGACAGCGGAGTGGAACGGCTTCAACATTCTTCACACAGAAGCATCCCTTGTCGGTGCGCTCGATATCGGCTTTGTGCCGGGTGAGGGTGGTCTTGATACCGCAGGCATGATCAAGGCAGGCGCTCTAGATGTGCTTTATCTCTTGGGTGTCGATGAAGTCGAAATACCTGCGGGTGCCTTTGTGATTTATCAAGGCACGCATGGGGATCGCGGTGCACATCGCGCCGATGTTATTTTGCCAAGCGCGACCTACACCGAGAAATCCGGCCTCTATGTCAACACGGAAGGCCGTGTGCAGCTCGCCAATCGCGCCATCTTCCCGCCGGGTGAAGCGCGTGAGGATTGGGCTGTCATTCGCGGGCTTTCCGAAGCGATGGGTTTGGCATTGCCATTTGATTCACTCACCGGTTTGCGTAAGGCGCTTTATACCGCACATCCGCATTTTGTCGTGTTGGGTGCGATTGAGTCCGGAGCGACATCATCGGTTGAAGCACTTGCGGATTTGGGAGCGGGTGTATCGAAAGAGCCGTTCCATGCGGCGATTAAAGATTATCATTTGACCAATGCGATTGCGCGCGCCTCGCGTGTGATGGGTGAATGCGCGTCTATCGCGCAGCGTCCCGTAGCGGTTGCAGCGGAATAGGAAAGTACGAAGCATGGCTCAAGATATCGCTTCCTATGGCTGGGTTCTCGCACTCGGACTTACCGTTCTGAAAAGCCTGTTGCTGCTCGTAGCGCTTCTGATTTTCGTCGCGTTCATTCTTTTGGCTGACCGTAAAATTTGGGCCGCCGTACAATTGCGTCGGGGACCGAATGTGGTGGGTCCTTTCGGCTTGTTTCAAAGTTTTGCGGATCTGCTCAAATTCATTCTGAAAGAGCCGACCATTCCAGCGGGCGCTAATAAGGGCGTGTTTCTGTTAGCACCACTTGTAACCGCCACTCTTGCTTTGGCCGCTTGGGCTGTGTTGCCGGTTATGGATGGATGGGCCATCGCCAATATCAATGTTGGTGTTCTTTATATTTTCGCCATTTCATCGCTTGGTGTTTATGGCGTGATTATGGGCGGATGGGCCTCAAACTCGAAATATCCGTTTCTCGGTGCGCTACGCTCGGCTGCTCAAATGGTGTCCTATGAAGTCTCCATCGGCTTTGTTGTGATTACAGTGCTGCTGTGCGTCGGTTCGCTTAATCTATCCGATGTCGTGAATGCCCAACATGGTCATTACGGTATGTTCAGCTGGTTCTGGCTGCCGCTCTTTCCGATGTTCGTGATCTTCTTCATCTCGGCACTCGCTGAGACGAACCGTCCTCCCTTTGATCTTGTCGAAGCGGAGTCAGAGCTCGTCGCCGGCTTCATGGTCGAATATGGCTCAACACCTTATATGATGTTCATGCTTGGTGAATATGTTGCCATTGTCACCATGTGTGCCTTAACAACCATTCTCTTTTTAGGCGGTTGGTTACCACCTTTTGATGTCGCGCCTTTCATTTGGGTGCCGGGCGTCGTGTGGTTTGTCATTAAGACCTGTCTCGTCTTCTTCATGTTTTCGATGGTAAAGGCCTTTGTGCCGCGTTACCGTTATGATCAATTAATGCGCTTGGGTTGGAAAGTATTTCTCCCCATCTCGCTCTTTATGGTCGTCGCTGTTGCCGGTGTGTTGCAATATACCGGCTGGGCGCCGGG
The DNA here is from genome assembly GCA_009921785.1 of Alphaproteobacteria bacterium. Taxonomy (GTDB): domain Bacteria; phylum Pseudomonadota; class Alphaproteobacteria; order Rhizobiales; family Beijerinckiaceae; genus CAIUPE01. Next base: position 6,232 of record RFXE01000061.1, on the reverse strand, counting down.
GCAGTGAGGGAATAAATCATGTCATTGCAACAGGCTGCCAAATCGCTTCTTTTGAAAGAATTCGTCGGCGCATTTCTTTTGTCGATGCGTTATTTCTTCAAGCCTAAGGCGACGATTAATTATCCTTTCGAAAAAAATCCTGTAAGCCCGCGCTTCCGGGGAGAACATGCGTTGCGCCGTTACCCGAATGGTGAGGAACGTTGCATTGCATGCAAACTCTGCGAAGCAATCTGCCCGGCGCAAGCCATCACAATTGAAGCCGGTCCGCGTCGGAATGACGGCACGCGCCGCACGACACGCTATGACATCGACATGACGAAATGCATCTATTGCGGCTTCTGCCAAGAAGCCTGCCCGGTGGATGCCATCGTCGAAGGTCCGAATTTTGAATTCTCGACCGAGACGCGCGAAGAACTGTTCTATGACAAAGAACGGTTGCTTGAGAATGGCGCGCGCTGGGAACGCGAGATTGAACGTAACATCAAAGCTGATGCGCGCTGGCGCTAGGCTCTAACGGGATCATGGATATGAGCGTCGCTCAGGCCTTCTTTTATCTCTTCTCTGCTGTCATGATCGGTTCGGCGCTCATGGTGATTGTGGCGCGTAATCCCGTTCATTCGGTTTTGTTCTTGATCTTGGCTTTCGTGAATGCTGCCGGACTGTTCTTGCTTATGGGGGCTGAGTTTTTGGCGATGATATTGATCGTCGTCTATGTTGGCGCGGTCGCCGTTCTCTTCCTCTTTGTCGTGATGATGCTCGATGTTGACTTCGCTGAGCTCAAACAAGGCTTTGCAAAACATCTTCCGCTCGGTGTTATTCTCGGCCTCATTCTTTTTGTAGAATTGGCGATGGTCATCGGTACCTATCTTGTAAGTCCCGATACCGCGCGCACTACGCCGACGCTTGATCCGAGTGTTTCAAACACAGAGGCGTTGGGCCGCGTGCTCTACACAGATTATATTTACTATTTCCAGACGGCGGGTCTTGTTCTCCTTGTCGCCATGATTGGTGCGATCGTTCTTACTCTGCAACATCGTTCGAATGTGAAGCGTCAAGATATTGCGACACAAGTTGCGCGAACGAAAGAAACCGCCATGGAAGTGCGCAAAGTTGCGCCGGGCCAAGGGTTGTAAGGAAGGGTCATGATCGGATTAGGTCAATATCTCACGGTCTCAGCCATTCTCTTCACGCTTGGCGTATTAGGCATTTTCATCAATCGCAAAAACGTCATCGTGATCTTGATGTCGATCGAGCTCATTTTGTTGTCGGTCAATATCAATCTCGTAGCGTTCTCAAGTTATGGCGGAAATCTGATTGGTCAGGTGTTTGCGCTTCTTATTCTTACGGTTGCTGCTGCTGAAGCGGCGATCGGTCTTGCTATTCTTGTCGTCTTCTATCGCAATCGGGGTTCCATTGCAGTTGAAGACATCAACACGATGAAAGGTTGAGCGGGTTCATCCGCTTAAATCGTCATGATCCAGGCAATTGTCTTTTTCCCGCTCCTTGGTTTCTTAATCGCTGGTCTCTTCGGCCGTGTGATTGGCGCGCGCGCGAGTGAGATCGCCACGACCGGCCTTATGGTGGCTGCGGCGGTGTTTTCGTGGGTGACCTTTGTGAATGTTGGATATGGCGGCGGCGGCAAAGTTCATATGATCGCCTCATGGATCCGTTCGGGTTCATTCGAGGTTGATTGGGCCCTACGCGTTGATACGCTTACTGCCGTGATGTTGGTGGTCGTTAATTCAGTGTCGGCACTGGTGCATCTTTATTCAATTGGATATATGCATGAGGACCCGTCGCGGCCGCGTTTCTTCGCCTATCTGTCGCTCTTTACATTCGCGATGTTGATGTTGGTGACGTCTGACAATCTTGTTCAGATGTTCTTTGGTTGGGAAGGTGTTGGCCTCGCATCCTATTTGCTGATTGGTTTTTGGTATGACCGGCCGACAGCGGTTGCGGCCTCTATGAAGGCTTTCATCGTCAATCGCGTTGGTGATTTCGGTTTTGCCTTCGGCATTTTTGTCATTTTCGTTTTGACAGGCACTGTTGAGTTCGACGCCTTGTTCGGCAAGATTGAGATGTTGCAAGGCGTGCAGGTCGATTTCATTGGTATCGACTGGGATGCGCTGACGATCATCTGTCTTCTGCTGTTTATTGGTGCGATGGGTAAATCTGCACAATTCCTTCTCCACACATGGTTGCCAGATGCCATGGAGGGCCCAACACCTGTGTCCGCTTTGATCCATGCAGCGACGATGGTGACGGCAGGCGTCTTTATGGTCGCGCGGCTTTCCCCGCTTTTCGAAGCCGCTCCGGGTGCGCTCACCGTTGTTGTTGTCGTTGGTGCAACAACAGCCTTTTTTGCTGCAACAGTCGGACTCGTTCAAAACGACATCAAGCGCGTGATTGCTTATTCGACCTGTTCGCAATTGGGTTACATGTTTGTGGCGCTTGGATCAGGTGCCTATGGCGCCGGTATCTTCCATCTCTTTACGCATGCGTTTTTCAAAGCATTGTTGTTCTTGGGCGCGGGCTCAGTCATCCATGCGATGCATCACGAGCAAGACATCCGGAAAATGGGGGGCCTTGCCGGAAAGATTCCCTTCACCACCACGATGATGGCGATTGGGACTTTGGCGCTCACTGGCTTTCCGATGACAGCCGGCTATTTTTCAAAAGATGCAATTATTGAGGCGGCCTTTGCCTCGCATAATGCCGCGCAAACCTATGCTTTCATTCTGTTGGTTGCGGCTGCCTTCATGACAAGCTTCTATTCGTGGCGTCTGTTTTTCTTAACCTTCACCGGAAAGCCGCGTTGGGGTCATGCAGCGCATGGCCATGATGAACATGGTCACCACGCCCATGATCACAATGATCACGGTCATGGTTCACATGAGCCGCATGAAGCGCCCTTTGTGATGTTGCTGCCGCTCTTGCTGCTCTCCATCGGTGCTCTTGTTGCGGGTTTTGTGTTCGCTCCGGCCTTTATTGGTGAGTCTTACGATCACTTTTGGAAGGGTGCGCTCTTCACCGGTGAGCACAATCATATTCTGCATGACATGCATGGCGTCCCGGGATGGGTGAAATATTCGCCCTTCGTAATGATGATTTTGGGTTTCCTTCTGGCGTTCCTCTTCTATGTCGCAAAGCCACATCTGCCGCGCGAACTCGCCGAAAGCCAGCCGATCCTCTATCGCTTCTTGCTCAACAAATGGTATTTTGACGAGATCTACGATTTCATCTTCGTCAATCCCGCGAAGGCTATTGGCCGCTTCTTGTGGAAGCAGGGTGATGGCCGCGTCATCGACGGCATTGGTCCTGATGGTGTGGCCGCCCGTGTTTCGAATATCGCGGCGGGTGCCGTCAAACTTCAGTCTGGCTACCTCTATCACTATGCGTTTGCGATGTTGATCGGTCTTGCGGTCTTCGTCACGTGGTACATGTTCGGTGGAGCGCACTGATGCATAATCTTCTCTCCACTCTGATCCTTATTCCGCTCATTGGTGCCGCTTTTATTTTGTTTGTACCGAAGGGCCGCGAGGGAACCTTAAACAATATCCGTTGGATTGCCTTGATCACAACGCTTGTGACCTTTGCTGTGTCGGTGCTCGCTTGGCATCGCTTTGATCCAACGAGCCCTGCATTTCAGCTGGTTGAACAGGGGCCGTGGATTTCGGATGCCATCCGCTTCAAACTGGGTGTTGATGGCTATTCGATGCCCTTTATTCTGCTCTCAACCTTCTTGATGCCTTTCTGTATTGTGGCGTCGTGGGTTTCGGTTGAGAAGCGCGTCGCGGAATATATGATCGCGTTTCTTGTTCTCGAAGCTTTGATGATCGGGGTGTTTGCGGCACTCGATCTCGTTCTCTTTTATGTCTTCTTCGAAGCGGGTCTCATTCCGATGTTCCTGATCATCGGTGTGTGGGGTGGGAAGCGCCGCATTTATGCGAGCTTTAAATTCTTCCTCTACACATTGCTTGGCTCTGTCTTGATGCTCGTTGCCATCATGACAATGTATTGGACAGCGGGCACGACCGATATTCCAACATTGATGAAATTTGCTTTCCCGGCTTCTATGCAAAAATGGCTTTGGTTTGGATTCTTTGCGTCCTTCGCCGTTAAGATGCCGATGTGGCCGCTTCATACTTGGCTACCAGACGCTCACGTTGAAGCACCTACCGCAGGCTCCGTCATCCTCGCCGCTATTCTCTTGAAGATGGGCGGTTATGGGTTCTTGCGCTTCTCGCTGCCGATGTTCCCGATTGCGTCAGCAGAGTTCGCGCATTTCATGTTCTTCCTCTCACTCGGCGCGATTATCTACACGTCGCTCGTGGCGCTTGTGCAGGAGGATGTGAAAAAGCTCATCGCTTATTCGTCCGTGGCGCATATGGGTTATGTCACGCTCGGTATTTTCACTTTGACGGAGCAAGGCATTGAAGGCGCCATGTTCCAGATGATCAGCCACGGCCTTATTTCTGCAGCACTCTTCCTTTGCGTTGGCGTGATTTATGACCGCATGCATACGCGTGAAATTTCGGCCTATGGAGGGCTCGTTCATCGTATGCCGCTTTATGCCGCCGTCATGCTCATTTTCACGATGGCCAATGTGGGCCTGCCTGGCACCTGCGGTTTCATTGGCGAGTTCTTGACACTGCTTGGATCGAGAATTGCTAATTCATGGGTTGCGCTCTTTGCGACTACCGGCGTTGTACTTTCGGCAACCTACGCGCTTTGGATGTATGCGCGTGTCGTATTGGGTAAGCTCGTGAAGCCGGAATTGATGAACATCAAGGACATCAATTTACGTGAAGCAACACTCCTTATTCCGCTCGCAATTCTCACGATTTATTTCGGTTTCCACGCTAATGCCATTCTTGATGTTGTCTCCGTGCCAACAGAGCCTCTTTTAGCTTCTATCAAGGCGGCTGTTAGCTCTGTGAAAACCGCATCACTTCTTGCACCATAAGGTTTAGTCGATGTCATCGCCTCTTGCTGCTCTCCCGGTCATCGCGCCCGCCATTCCCGAGCTCTTTACGGGTGTCGGCGCTTTGGCGCTTGTTCTGTTCGGCGCGGTCTTTGGAGATAAATCTTACGCTTTTGTGCGCTGGCTCGTGATGCTTGTTCTCGGTGTGGCGCTCATTCTTGTTTATCTGTCGTCAGGGACCCGAGTCGAAGCCTTCGGTGGCGCCTTCGTTCTTGATGGCTTTGCGCGGTTTATGAAAATAGCTGTGCTGTGGGGATCAATCATTACGCTTTATATCGCTGACTCTTATTTGAAGGACACGAAGCGGCAGGCTTTTGAATTTCCGCTGCTGATCCTCATTGCCACGCTTGGCATGATGTTGATGATTTCCGCGAATGATCTGATTGCGCTATATCTCGGTCTCGAACTTTCGTCTCTGTCACTTTATGTCATCGCGTCGTTCGATCGTGACAATGTGAAGTCCACCGAGGCAGGTCTCAAATATTTTGTCCTCGGTGCGCTTTCGTCGGGAATGCTTCTTTATGGCGCGTCGCTTGTCTATGGCATGACGGGTGCTGTGTCTTTCGCCGCCATTGCGAAGTCACTGTCATCGGGTACGTCTGTCGGCGCGATCTTCGGCCTTGTGTTTATTCTTGCCGGACTTTCGTTCAAAATCTCGGCAGTTCCATTTCATATGTGGACGCCCGATGTTTATGAGGGCGCACCAACTCCGGTGACGGCATTCTTCGCGGTTGGCCCTAAGATTGCGGCCGTAGCCCTTCTTATCCGCGTTATTGAACAAGCCTTTCCGGGCATCGAAACACAATGGCAGCAAGTGATTGTGTTCATATCGATTGCGTCCATGGGTCTTGGAGCTTTTGCCGCGATCGGACAGAAGAATGTCAAACGTCTTTTGGCTTACTCATCGATCGGCCATATCGGATATGTGTTGGTGGGTATTGCTGCTGGTTCGCCCGAAGGGGTTGCCGGTGTGGCGACCTATCTTGCGATTTATCTTGTCACGAGCTTTGGCGCTTTTGCCTGTGTGCTCGCGATGAATCGTAACGGCCGTTATCTTGAGGACATCAATGAGCTTGCCGGACTGTCACGCACCAATCCGGCGTTGGCCTTCGCCTTTGCTATGTTGATGTTCTCTCTTGCGGGTGTACCACCGCTCGCGGGATTTTTCGCTAAATGGTATGTGTTTTTAGCGGCGGTAAATGCGAAGCTATATCCGCTTGCGATTATTGGCGTTGTCACAAGCGTCGT
>RFXE01000007.1 GCA_009921785.1 Alphaproteobacteria bacterium | reverse complement strand
ACCGAAGGTGCGCCCGCAGCAGGCACGGCGGAATTGATCGTCGATATCACGACAACGGGTGCTACACTGCAAGCCAATGCGCTTAAAGTGCTTGACGACGGTGTTATGCTGAAAAGCGAAGCCAATCTTGTGGCCTCGCTTTCTGCCTCATGGACGGCGACGCAACGCCGTCTGGCGCGTTCAATGCTCGCGCGTATTGCGGCAGAAGAAGAAGCGCGCATGAATCGGGCGGTGCGTGCTGCGTTTCGTAATGTTCCTGCGACTCTTGCCGCGGAAGCCATGACGCGTTTTGGCGTTGTGGTGGTGGCCGCACAAGATGACGAGATTGCTTTCCACTGCCCGAAAAAGAAAGTCTTTGATGTTAGCGAATGGCTTATTGCATCAGGGGCAGCGCGCGTCTCGGTTGCGCAACTGGATTATGTTTTCACATCGACTAACGCGCTTGCTGATCGCCTCGATCAGCGGTTGGGTGTCTAGTCGATCGACTGTGGTGAATTGAAAGCGTCATGGACGGGACAGAGGTGAGCGGATGAAACGCTTTAGAGGTGCTGGCAGAGGCCTTTTGATCAGCCTTGTTGTGGGTGCATTTGTCGCGCCCGCGCTTGCGCAAGACCAACCCCCGGCCGGTGCCAAATCGGGTGCCTTAACGACCATGCAGCCAAAGCAATTTCCTGTCGGCGTGCAGTGGGTACTCGTCAGCTTAAATGGAAAATCGGTGGGGCTTAATCAGCCCACGTTGCAGCTTGATGCGCAATTGCGCATGCGCGGCTTTAGCGGGTGCAACACATTTTCAGCCGTTGCCTATCCGCTCAAAAATCAGGGCTTGGCTGTAGGGCCGCTCGCGCTCACGCGGAAGGAATGTGCGAAAGCGGAGATGGAGCTTGAGAAAGCCTATCTTCTTGGGTTGCGTACGACAGGCAAATGGGAAGAGCGTGACGGGGGCCTACTTCTTGTTGGACAAGCGGGCGAATTGAAATTCGACCGCGCTTTGTTCTGACCATAAGGCTTAGATTTCACGAGGCGTAAAAAGTCCCTTCTCGCCGCTCTCAATGCGGATTGAACGCGCGTGAAACGCTTTCAAACTCGAGCGGTGACCGATTGAGATAATCGTGGCGCCGGGCAAATTGACTTTCAACATTTCATAAAGTCGATTTTCGCTGTCTTCATCAAGCGCGCTTGTGGCTTCATCGAGAAAGAGCCAATCGGGTTTTGCGAGCAGCGCGCGCGCCATAGCGATGCGTTGTTGTTCACCGCCCGAAAGACGTTGCGCCCAGGTCGCTTCTTCATCAAGCGAAGATGATAATTTTCCAAGACCGACGCGTGTCAGGGCGGCAAGCAGGGCGTCATCCGAATAAAAATCAGGTGCTGCGGGATAAGAAATGACCGCACGCAACGATCCCTGCGGCAGATAGGGCTTTTGCGGCAACAGCATGAGCGAGGCATGTTCAGGAAAATGGATGCGGCCCTGACCATAAGGCCAAATGCCCGCAAGCGCGCGCAGCAAGGTTGATTTGCCTGAGCCCGATGGACCCGAGATCAAAACAGAATCGCCTTGGCGGAATGTTAGATCCGCTTCGATAATGGGTGTGCCATTAGGCAGCGACAAACGGAGCGATTCAACGCGAAGATCCGTTGTTGGCTCAATGATATGCGCGATGTGCGGCGGTATTGTGCCGAGTGCGCGGGCGGAGGCGAGCGCGGAATCAAAGCTTGTAAGACGACGAACGACTGAGAGGTAATCAGCAACCGATGTATAGGCATCGATGAAATAGCTGAGTGCGCCTTCCACGCGTCCGAATGCGCTTGCAGTTTGGGTCAGCGTGCCGAGCTGAATTTTTCCAATGAAGTAAAACGGTGCTGCAACCATATAGGGAATGAAGGGACTAATTTGGCCATAGAATGCGGTGAAGGCCATGAGTAGTTTCCGTACCGAAACGATGGCAAGGAAATTTCGAATGACATCGCCGAAACGTGTCATCAAGAGACTTTTCTCCGTCGGTTCGCCACGCAGAAGCGCTACTTGCTCGGCATATTCACGTAACCGCGCGAGCGAAAAGCGAAAACTGGCTTCATATTTTTGTTGATTGAAATACAGCCCAATCAAACGACGGCCGATGAAATGGGTTAAGAGCGTTCCGACGCCGGAATAAAGACACGCGACCCAAAATAGAAATCCGGGGATCGCAATCTCGGTACCAGGGATGGTGAAGTTTGATGAGATTGACCAAAGAATAATCGAAAAGGATACGAGCGAGCTGATGGTGGCGATCAAAGAGATCGACAAATTATAAGTGCGGTTGATGAACATATCGACATCATCCGCAATACGCTGATCGGGGTTGTCTGCGTCGCCACCTTGAAGCGCTAACCGATAATGACCACCATCACCAAGCCAATCTCCGACATAGCGTTCTGTGAGCCAACGCCGCCAGCGGATGATCAATTGCGATTGGATGACATATTCGACAATTGCGGAGACAATATAAATCAACGCCCAGAAGAGGAACACCGTGTAAAGCAACCGCCAAAACAACTCGCCATTTTTTTCTTCCAACGCGTTGAACCAATCGCGGTTAAAATATGAAAGGCGCACGGAAATGCCAACTTGCGCCTGGTTGATCAGAACAAGAAAGGTGATGAATCCCCGCGAAAGCGTTTGTTCGCGGATTGTAAAAGCGGGTAGGGGCCAAGGCCGGACGGTGACTTTTGTGTTGCCGTCGAAATAACGGTCCGCGATGCGCATGATCGACGCAATGCCCGGTACATAAGAAATGGAGTGAATGATAATGCCGAATACGCCGACGGTGATCGGCAAACTATCGGGCGGCAGGAAAGCCGATAAAGACTGAGGCCACAACTCACGTTCGGCGAGCGTGAACATCGTGCCAAATACAACAAATTCAGTTGCGAAGATGGCAGCAAGAATTTGTAAGAAGCGCGACATCGTAGCCCCGCGCCATGTTGTTGCAGCGAGCACTGCGCCGACAATGGCGAGATCTAATCCGTCAGTTGTTCCATTTACGGCTGAAAGTCCGAAGAGGGCCAGAGACAGAAGAGCAACAAGTGTGGCGAGTCGGTGCATTTTTGCGTTCATTTCCTGAAAGAGGTGAGCGATGCGCGTTACAAGGTGAAGCCAGCAAGGCGCGAAGGAAGCTGATTTATGGACTCAACGCCGACATTGGCGAAAGCAAGGCGGAGATGTCCTTCTTGTCCAGGTCCGAAATAGGGGCCCGGTAAACCCAGCACGCCGCGATGGGCGGCGAGCGCTTCGGCAACAACACGTGCGGATTGGCCATTGAACGGATGGGCGACATAAGCGAAATAAGCACCAATTGATTCAAGCTTCCATCCGTTGAGTGACGTCATAGCTGCTCGGAATGCTTGAGCGCGGCGGGCAATCTCGGCCGTATTGTCTTGTCGCCAAGCGCCGAGCGCAGGAATGGCATAGGAGAGAGCGGCTTGCGCGGCGCGTGGTGCGCAGATTTGCACGCAATCAATGACTTTTCCAACTTCTTCCAGAATGGCTTGGCCGCCCATGATCGCGCCGACGCGATGGCCCGGCACACAATAGGATTTTGAAAAACTATAGAGCGAAATAACATGATCACGCCATGCGGCGTTCATAAATATATCATGCGGTGCGCCGTCTTCGCGATTTAAAAAATCACGATAGGTTTCATCGATCACGAGCCAGATATTTTTCCGCTGCGCGAGTGCCAAAAATGCTTCGAGTGTCTTGCGGGGATAAATTGCGCCTGTGGGATTATTCGGCGTGACAAGAACAATCGCCCGCGTCTTTTGATCAATTAGACGTTCGGCATCCTCTACCGAGGGGACGAAACTATTTTCCGCCCGACATGCCAAAGCGCGTGGTTCAACGCCGAGCATATCAAGAGTCATTTGATGATTGAAATACCAAGGCGAGGGCAGAATGACATTGTCACCTGCTTTCGCGAGTGACATCATCGTCAACACAAAAGCCTGATTGCAGCCGGATGTGATCATCACATCGTGATGATCCAGTGTGCCGCGATAGAGCGAATTGATATCCTCAGCGAGAGCGCGTCGAAGCGGTTCATCACCATAGATGTCACCGTATCGCGCAGCGGCGACAGAGCCTGCTTCAAGCGAGAGGCGCGCAAGCAAATCCGGATGCGGTGGATAGCCAGGGACCGCTTGCGAGAGATCGATCAAGGGACCGCGCGACCCGTCATAGCGGCGCGTCCAAGCCTGTGCCTCGGGGATCGGTGGTGATCCGGTGTCGCGAACCAAGGGATTAAAAGGCGTCATGAGCGGTTCCAGATAAAAACTTTCAACGCGAAGCAGTTTGAAACTTGTATCTAAGCCCCGGCGGGCGCGCAAATTGCGTCATGCCGCCGCAAGCACTTATGCACGGGATGCGATCAAGACATGATTTGAAACCCCGCGCGGCTTCCTTTATCGTTTTTCGAGTAGAATTCAGGGGTGGGTCATGACGAACAATAAAAAACTTGAAGCTTTGCGCGCGAAATACGGTGCAGCATCGGGTGGCGATATCTTCGATCCCGAATTCAAGCGCGTGGCCGATACAGTTTTTTCCGGCGAGCGGCGTAAATGGCCCTTCGCGGAACCTGCCACCTTTTGTGGTGCGCCTTACCGCCCTGAGGCCTATTCAGAGAAATTCAAAGATCTTGATATCGCGCTGATCGGCGTGCCGATGGATTTGGGTGTTACGAATCGCGCGGGTGCGCGATTGGGCCCGCGTGCGGTGCGTGCGGTGGAACGCGTTGGTCCCTATGAGCATGTATTGCGCCGTATGCCGGTGTCATCGCTTCGTGTGGCCGATGTGGGCGATGTGCCGTTCCGCTCGCGCTATTCGCTCGAGTCGTGCCATGAAGATTTGGAAGCCTATTACAATCTCGTTCTTGATGCGGGCGTTGTGCCTGTGTCTTGCGGCGGTGATCACTCGATCACTGGATCAATTCTGAAAGCCATCGGCAGGAAAAAACCTGTTGCGATGATTCATATCGACGCGCATTGCGATACGTCTGGCCCTTATGAGGGATCGAAATTTCATCATGGCGGTCCGTTCCGTAAAGCGGTGCTAGATGGTGTGCTTGATCCCGAGCGTGTGATTCAAATCGGCATTCGCGGTGGCGCAGAATATCTTTGGGAATTTTCCTATGACAGCGGCATGACGGTTATTCATGGCGAAGAGATTCCGAAGATCGGCATTGAAGCGATTATTAAACAAGCACGCGCGGTTGCGGGCGATGGTCCCGTTTATGTGACATTCGATATCGATTCACTTGATCCCGCGTTCGCGCCGGGTACCGGCACGCCGGAAGTCGGTGGCCTCACCACACGCGAGGCGCTCGAAATTCTTCGCGGCCTCAAAGGTCTTGATGTTGTCGGCGCGGATATTGTTGAAGTTGCTCCGCAATATGATGCGACCACGAATACCGCACAGGCTGGCGCGCAAGTGATGTTCACATTGCTGAGCCTTGTCGATATTGCGATTGAAGAGCGGCGGAAGAAATGAGGTAATAGGGTGTAGGGTGTAGGGTGTAGGCATTAGGCTTTAGGCAGTAGGCATTAGGCCGTGTTTTCCTAAGCCCTAAGCCCTAAGCCCTACACCCTAACCCCTAAACCTTACTCCCCCAACAGAGCGCCATAAAATGTCCAACACACCCAAACTTTTTACCCCCCTTGCTATTGGCCCCGTTACCGCACCCAATCGCATCGCGGTGGCGCCGATGTGCCAATATACGGCTGATGATGGATCGATGACGGATTGGCACGTGCAGCATCTCATGAATCTTGCGATGTCGGGTGCAGGGCTCGTGATGATCGAAGCAACGGGCGTTGAGCGGCGCGGGCGTATCACACATGGTTGCGTTGGTCTTTATTCGGATGCGAATGAACGCGCGATGGCGCGTGTATTAGCTGCTGCGCGCGCGGTGCAATTGCCGGGCACTTTATTCGGTATTCAATTGCAACATGCTGGTCGTAAAGCCTCATCACAACGGCCTTGGGAGAGTGGTGCGGCGCTAACATCCGATCAAGACCCGTGGCAAACGGTGAGCGCGTCAGCAAAAGCCTTCGGCCCAAATTGGCACACGCCCGAAGCATTAGATGACGCAGGCATCGCGCGCACAATTGAAGCTTTTGTCCAAGCGGCGAAACGTGCGGTGCGCCTTGGTATCGAAGTAATCGAATTGCACATGACGCATGGCTATCTCGTGCATCAATTTTTTTCGCCTTTGTCAAACACACGTACGGATAATTATGGCGGCTCGCTCGAAAATCGTATGCGTTTCGGAATCGAGTTGATGCAAGCGGTCCATGCCGCAGTTCCGAAATCGGTGGCTGTCGGTGTGCGCATTGCGGCGAGCGATTGGGTTGAAGGCGGTGTCACGGTCGACGAAGCTGTAACCTTCACCGCGAAACTCAAAGAGCACGGCGCGGCCTATGCGTGTGTGAGTTCAGGTGGTTTGGATCCGGCTGCAAAAATAACCGTCGGCCCTGGTTATCAAGTGGGTTTTGCCGATGAGATCAAAAAGAAGACGGGCATCACCACGCGCGCTGTCGGCATGATCGTTTCACCCGAACAGGCGGAAGAGATTCTCGTTAAAGGGCAGGCCGATCAAATCGCACTCGCGCGCGCCTTCCTTGATAATCCGCGCTGGGGGTGGCACGCGGCCGATGCGCTCGGCGTCGATCTCAAACGCCCGCCGCAATATGACCGCGCGCGCAAAGCGCTCTGGCCCGGTGAAGCGCTCAAACATAAGTGAGCGTTGGCATGTTCGGGGTGTTTCTAACCTGTGGACAGGTCTGTGGAAAACTTGTGAATGGGCGGTTTGTAACCTGCGCATGGAAGCGGGGATAACGCTCTAATAACCCGTGCACAGTTTGGGGATATTCAGGGGATTTTAGCGGAAAAAACTGTGAATGCCGCGGTCGCTGACGGCTGCTTCGATAGTGAAGAAGCGAAAGCGGCTTGTGCCCGCCTCAAGTGTTTTTCGTGCCGCAAGAAATCCGTGGCGCGGATGTGGGCGTCCGCTCCATAGGCTGAACTGATTGATAAGCCCGCTTTTGACGGCTTGAGCGAGTCCCGCGCGCGGAGCGAGGGGGAAAAGTCCGGCGTCACGAGGATCGTCGATCCGGTTTACGCTTTCCGCTAAGGCGCCCGTCCAATGACCGATAGGCACACAGCCGGCAGGAATCACAAAACAATAATCGGCGCGGGCGATTTTTGCGGCCGCGATGATCATCTCGTCTTGTGAGCCAGTTACTTTGATGCGCGTTGCACCCGCCGCTTCTGCCATTTCGTTGATACGGGTTGAGGCGGGCCCAACAATCACCGCATCGCGTAAGACCCCGTCCGCTATCCCGGCGACGAGCGCCGCGAGCGTTTCAATCAAAACCGGATCATCATCAGGGGTCGGGATTATTACCGAAATCATGACCTCGGCTTTATCACGACCCTATCCAATCGCCGTGCCGAAATTGCGGGCACAAGCGCTCTCACGCACAAAAACGGGGTTGATTGCGCGGCGGAATCCTGCTTGTTCTTGAAATGTTCTTTTTCCGGAGTGGTGAATGCCGCGTATTGATGAGCGCATGCCTGTGATCGAGCGATTGGCCGAACGCGGCGTCGATCACGATCGTCGTCGGGGACGCGGTGCGGTGACCAATCCCTCCGGTCGCTATGAGCCGATTGCGCGGGTTGATGAAGATGATGGCTGGGGCTCGTCCGAAGAGCTTCCGCCATTCAAAACCCATGTCACGGTTGAGACACCGCGCAGCATCATCTCACACAATGAATCGCCCGATATTCCTTTTGATCAATCGATCAATCCCTATCGTGGGTGCGAGCATGGCTGCATTTATTGTTTCGCGCGCCCAACGCATGCCTATATGGGGTTATCGCCCGGGCTTGATTTTGAATCGCGGCTTTTCGCTAAAGAAAACGCTGCATTATTGCTTGAGCGTGAATTGTCCGCGAAAAATTATAAGCCGAAGCTGATTGCGATTGGCACCAATACCGATCCCTATCAGCCGATTGAGCGTGAGCGCCAAATCATGCGTAGTCTTCTTGAGGTGCTGAACCGCTTCAATCATCCTGTCGGCATTGTTACGAAATCAGCATTGGTGACGCGTGACATTGATCTTCTCGCGCCCATGGCAGCCAAGGGGCTTGCGAAAGTCTATCTCTCGGTGACCACGCTTGATAGCACACTCGCCCGAACTATGGAGCCGCGCGCGTCGACTCCTATGAAACGACTCGAGGCGGTGAAAGAGTTGAATCAAGCGGGCATACCCACAGGCGTGATGGTCGCGCCGATTATTCCCTCCCTCAATGATCATGAGATCGAAAAAATTCTCGAAGCGGCCAAAGCCGCGAAAGCGCAAGAAGCCAATTATATTTTTCTGCGTTTGCCTTTGGAGTTGAAAGATCTGTTTCGCGAGTGGTTGCAGGATCATTATCCGGGGCGGCTTAATCATGTCTTGGGTCTTGTTAAAGACGCGCATGGTGGCGTTGATTATCGCCCCCGTTTTGGGGAACGTATGCGTGGCGAAGGTGTTTATGCGGCCTTGATCGCGCAGCGCTTCAAAGTCGCTTGTGAACGTCTGAGTCTTAATCAAGAACGCCTTCGCGTGCGCACGGATCTCTTCAAAGTGCCGCCAAAGGCGGGCGATCAGATGAGCTTGTTTTGAGAGTGATCTGATCATGCCGAAAAAAATGACACGCCAAAGCGCGCCAGATTATTCCCGCGAGACTCTCTATCAAGCGCGAGGCCTTGGCCCTGTTGCGGGTGTCGATGAAGCGGGGCGGGGGCCGTTGGCGGGGCCCGTTGTAGTGGCTGCCTGCATTCTTAATCCAGATGCAATTCCTGAAGGATTGAATGATTCAAAGAAGCTTACATCGACGCGGCGGGCGATTTTATTTGATCGCATTCGGGCAACGTCGCAAAGCGCAATCGTGATTGTATCAGCGCGCGTGATTGATGAGACGAACATTCGCGCGGCTACATTGAAGGGTATGGTCGAAGCCGTTCACGCTTTGCCGGTGAAGCCCGGCGCTGCGCTTGTTGATGGGCGCGATTGGCCAAACATGCCTTGTGTGGGTGAAGCGGTGATCAAGGGTGATGCACTCTCTTTGTCGATTGCGGCCGCGTCGATCTTGGCGAAAGTGACGCGTGATCGTTTGATGAATCAGGCAAACACATTTTGGCCTGGTTACGGGTTTGATAAACATGCCGGTTATGGCACCGCCGCGCATCTTGACGCGCTTGCCAAGCATGGACCAACGCCAATCCATCGGATGAGTTTTGCGCCGTTGAAATCATAAAGTTTGTTAAGACTTCATTTACTCTGTTTTTTTAACAAGAGTTAACCATAAGAGAAGCTTGTCGAATTCCGCGCGCTTCGAAGCAATCGCTAAACCGCTTCTTTACCCTAATTCCCCTACCGTCCACGAGAATTGATCGGGGATAGTGGGTTTCATGGCGTCATTGCGTTCAAATACAGCCGCACGCGCGGTTACGTCGTCAGCGCGTCGCATCATGCGTGTGCCGGTTCCGGTTGTGCGCCCGGTTGAGGATTTCCGAGACCAGATTTTGCGCGGTGATTGCATTGAACAATTGAAATCGCTTCCCTCGGCTAGTGTTGATCTTGTTTTTGCCGATCCCCCTTATAATCTTCAACTTGAGGGCGCTTTGAATCGTCCTGATCAATCGCTTGTCGATGCGGTTGACGATGATTGGGATAAGTTTTCAAGCTTCGCTGACTATGACGCTTTCACAAAAGCATGGCTCACGGAAGCGCAACGCGTCATGAAGCCGAATGCGACTTTGTGGGTCATCGGCTCTTATCATAACATCTTCCGCGTTGGCGCGATTATGCAGGATCTCGGCTTTTGGATTTTGAATGACGTGATTTGGCGCAAAGCCAATCCGATGCCGAATTTTCGCGGGCGGCGTTTTACCAATGCGCATGAGACGATGATTTGGGCCTCGCGTAATGCGGCCTCTAAGAGTTACACATTTCACTATGATGCGCTCAAAGCGGCCAATGAAGATACGCAAGTACGTTCCGATTGGTATTTGCCACTCTGCACGGGTGGCGAGCGGTTGAAGGATTCAAAAGGCAGCAAGGTTCATCCGACGCAAAAGCCGGAGCAACTTTTAGCACGTGTTATTCTATCATCCTCCAATCCGGGTGATGTGATTCTCGATCCATTTTTTGGCACCGGCACAACGGGCGCGACGGCGAAGAGGCTAGGCCGTCACTTTGTCGGCATTGAACGTGATCCGGATTATGCCAACGCCGCTCAAGCGCGTATTGCTGCCGTTGAACCCTTAGACGATACGGCCTTGGCAATTGCGCCGACAAAGCGGAGCGAGCCGCGAATTCCGTTTAGCGCGCTCATTGAAGCGGGCCTCATTGCACCGGGTGTTGAATTGGTCGATGCGAAGCGTCGCTTCCGTGCGCAAGTGAAAGCCGATGGTTCACTTGTTCTTGGGCCTGCCACGGGCTCAATTCATAAAATTGGTGCTTTGGCGCAAGGCTTACCCGCATGCAATGGCTGGACATTTTGGTATCTTGAAAAGGGCCAGGACTTGATCGTGATCGATATGTTGCGGCAGGATATTCGCGCCTCCATGCCTGCGGATTGAGATGGAATTTTTTTCGTCTGATAACAGTGTCGATCTTGATCCTCGCGATCCTGCCTTTTTTAACAATCCCTATCCCGCCTATCATGCGATAAGACAACGCGCGCCCGCTTTTTTCTGGAAGCAATTCGGCATGTGGTGTTTTGCCTCCCATGCCGATGTGACAGCACTGTTTCGGGATAAGCGCTTTGGACGACAGATTTTACACATTGCGACGCGTGAGGAATTGGGTTGGCCGGAGATGCCCGCTCACGTCAAACCCTTTTATGATGTCGAAGATCATTCGCTCTTATCGCTTGAACCGCCTGATCACACGCGGCTTCGTACGCTGATCAATCGCGCTTTTGTATCGCGCCAAGTAGAGCGGCTGGCACCGCGCATTGAAAAGCTCGCGCATGAGTTGATTGATACTTTTGAAGCAAAGGGACGCGTGGAACTCATCGAGGCCTTCGCAACGCCCATTCCGGTGATCGTAATTGCGGAGCTACTTGGCGTTCCGACCGACATGGTGCCGCAACTGCTCGAGTGGTCGCATAAAATGGTGGCCATGTATCAATTTGGTCGCAGCCGTGACGCGGAAGATCAGGCTGTCAAAGCGACGCAAGACTTCGTTGCCTATCTAAAGTCTTACATTACCGCGCGTCGCAAGAAGCCTGCTGATGATTTGATGAGCCATCTGATTACCGCAGAGACCGAAGGCATGAAGCTCACCGAAGATGAGCTTGTTTCGACTTGTATCTTGGTTCTCAACGCCGGGCATGAAGCAACCGTGCACGCTTTGGGTAATGGCGTGAAAGCGCTTCTTGAAGAAGGCATTGATGCACACGCGGCTCTTTCCGATGTCGAAAGCGGCGAAAGACTGGTCGAGGAGCTTTTGCGCTTTGATGCGCCGCTGCATCTTTTCACGCGCTATGTTTTAGAGGATGTGGAGTGGAATGGGCTTTCGCTGAAAAAGGGAAGTGAGATCGGCTTGATGCTCGGTGCGGCCAATCGCGATCCGGCCCGATATAAAGATCCTGATAGGCTTGACCCAACGCGCGACCCTAATCCGCAGCAGAGTTTTGGCGGGGGTATTCATTTTTGCGTCGGCGCTCCTCTGGCGCGTTTAGAAATGCGCGTGGCACTGAAAGTGTTGTTTGAGCGTTTGCCGCAGCTGAGACTTGCCCAAGAGCCCGCTTATCGAGATGCCTATCATTTCCATGGGCTGGAACGGTTAGACCTCGAATTTTAGTCTCTTGTCGTGTCTGGGGTGAATGAGGTCCGTTTTTCTCTTGCTTCGATGAGGGGAGCGGCGTCTAAGGACGCCTCTAAAGTTCCATTTCTTGTGAGTCGATCATGGCCGCTTCCTCTTCCGCACATCCCTTTGATGATATTCGGGCGCTGTTGGCGTCAATGCCGACCGCTGATCAGGCGAGCATGGATGCGGCACGTGAGCGGGATCGCTTTTTGACAAAGCCGCCGGGCAGTCTCGGGCGGCTCGAAGAAATCGTGTTGCACATGGCCGGATGGCAGCGCACGGCGCGCCCCACCGCGCGGCGTCCGCTTGTAGCGGTCTTTGCGGGCAATCATGGTGTTACTGCGCGCGGTGTCTCACCTTATCCGGCAACAGTGACGCAACAAATGCTCGATAATTTTGGAGCAGGGGGCGCGGCGATCAATCAGATCTGCAAGACCTTCGATATCGGTTTCAAAGCCTATGATCTCGCACTTGAAATTCCGACTGGTGATATCACGATTGAACCCGCGATGGATGAGAAGACCTGCGTCGCGACAATGGCTTTTGGTATGGAAGCGATTGGTGGAGGCCATGATCTTCTCGCTATTGGTGAAATGGGCATCGGTAACACCACGATTGCAGCCGCTCTTTATGCTGCACTTTATGGCGGTTCCGTTTCGCATTGGGTCGGGCGCGGCACAGGGATTGATGATGAGGGCTTGAAGCGTAAATGTGCGGCTGTTGAAGCAGCCCTTAAAACTCATGCGTCCATTCTTCATGATCCCCTGCTCGTGTTGCAGCATATAGGCGGTCGTGAGATTGCCGCGATGGCGGGCATGATTTTAGCCGCACGGATGGAACGCATTCCCCTTGTGATTGATGGATATGTGGCAACGGCGGCGGCAGCCGTTCTGCATGCGGCCAATCCGGCAGCCCTTGATCATTGTTTTGCGGGTCACCTTTCAGCCGAAGGCGCTCATCGTGATGTGCTTGATCGCCTCGGCAAAAAGCCGCTGCTCGAACTTGGCATGCGTTTGGGTGAAGGGTCTGGTGCAGCGCTTGCTATCGGAGTGATCAAAGCGGCAGTTGCCTGTCATGATGGCATGGCAACATTCGGCGAAGCGAAAGTGGATGATCGCGCCGATTAAGTCTTACGCTGCGTGACGCTCTGCGGGCATGACTCTCTCGGTCTTTTGAAGTACCCGCTCTGCTGGCAAGGTAATGAGCGCGACGGTGCCTTGGCCTTCGCGCGCAGCGAGTGAAAATTCGCCGCCATGCATCGACGTTAACCCGCGCACAATCGGTAATCCGAGCCCAGCACCCTCTTTTGCTGTTTTAATGGCGAGCGTGCCGCGTCCAAAACTTTCAAGAATGATCGGAATTTCAAAAGCGGGAATGCCGGGACCCGTATCCGCCACTTTGATGAATTGGCCGCCTGATTTTGTTGCACCGATCTCTAAGATGATCTCACCACCTTCTGGCGTAAATTTAATAGCATTCGACAGAAGATTAAGAATGATCTGCCTGATGGCGCGGGGATCAGCCCTTAACTGTGCAAGTGACGGATCAACCATCAGGAGCAATGATAAATCGCGGCTCTGCGCGCGCAATTCGACAAGATGCGCACAATCAGCGGCGATGTCAGCAAGCATGATTTCGCTTTCGACAAGATCAAATCGACCGGCTTCGATGCGCGACAAATCGAGAAGCTCATCAATAAGACCGAGCAACATGCGGCCACTCTCATGAATGTCGCGGGCATAAGCGCGATAGGCTTTGACACGATGACGACCAAGAAGCTCTGCTTCCATGATCTCGGAAAAGCCGAGAATAGCATTAAGCGGTGTGCGCAATTCATGGCTGATGCTGGCAAGAAAACGCGATTTCGCAGTGTTTAAATCCTCAGCGCGTTGGCGTGCATCTTCCGAGCGGAGGCGCGCCTCTTCAAGACCCGCAATCAAAACATCGCGACCATGACGAATGGCTTTGCGTTCCGCAGCGCTGCGCGACATACGCCAGACCAAAATCACTCCATAAAGCGCGAGAAGCAAAATGATGGGTGCCGGTTCGATATGGCCGACATTGCCCGAGAGTGCGAGTAAAGCAAGCGCAATAACGGGCAGGCAAAGAAGGACATCACCACCATGCGTATTTATGATCTGCCATGCCTTCACGACACGATCAGACAGGCGCGCTGGAGTGTGCGGCGCGGCTGGTGCGATTGTGAGTCGTCGGGACAAGGCCATGGGTCAACTCTCTTCTCCCCAGACATTTACGTATGTCCGGTTAAAGGAGCTTTCCGGAAATCCTTCAAATGCGATGCAACCCGCAAATCGCCTTAAGGTTGACGGGAGAGGGCTTGTGCGGGACTGTTAACGGGCAGAGTGCCGGAGAGACGCGATGAAACTTTTTGATAGTGTGCGCGCGCCAAACCCCCGCCGCGTGCGGATTTTTTTGGCGGAGAAGGGAATTGAGGTCCCACGGGTGATGGTTGATCTTGCCGCGTTTGAACACCGCTCTGAGGCGTTTACCAAACTCAATCCGTTACGCCGCACGCCGACCCTCGAACTTGATGACGGTACGATTATTACCGAATCCGTTGCCATCTCGCGTTATTTTGAAGAACTTTATCCCGATCCCCCTCTATTCGGGCGAACGCCGCTTGAAAAGGCAACAATTGAAATGTGGAACCGCCGCGTCGAATTGGGATTTATGACGGAAGTACAAATGGTATTTCGTCATGGTCATCCGGGCATGGCAACGCATGAGATCCCGCAAGTTCTCGAATGGGCAGAAGCCAACAAGTCCAAAATGATGGCGTCTTTGCGCATGCTCAATGATCGTCTCGGCGAAGTCCCCTATATCGCGGGCGAGACCTATTCAATTGCTGATATAACATTGCTCTGTGCCGTAGACTTTATGAAGCCAACCAAGATCAAAGTGCCCGATGATCATACGCATATTTTACGGTGGTACGCTTCAGTATCGGCGCGTGCGAGTGCGGCGGCGTGAGCAAGATAACATCTAGGACACCAGAATGAATGATCTTACTGTTCCTCATCCGGTCTTTAAGGCGCTGATCGAGCGCGCACAGAGGTTTTCACCTTTGAAGGTCGCGGTGGTTCATCCTTGTGACACGACAAGTCTTGAGAGTGTTGTGAGCGCGAAAGAGGCAGGATTGATTGATCCAATTCTGGTAGGACCGGAAGCGAAAATTAGAGCTGCTGCCAAAGAAGCAAAAATCGATTTAGCCGGATTTGTCTTCGAGGCGACGCTTCATAGTCATGCAGCCGCGGCGCGCGCTGTTGAGCTCGCACGATCGGGTCTTGTCGAAGCTTTGATGAAAGGCAGTCTTCATACGGATGAATTGATGGGGGCGGTTGTTGACTCGAAATTAGGCCTTCGCACCGAGCGCCGCATTAGCCATTGTTTTGTCATGGCCACGCATGGCCATAGCGAACCTCTTATCGTGACTGATGCCGCGATTAACATCGCACCAACATTAGCCGAAAAACCTGATATCGTTCAAAACGCAATCGATCTTGCGCACGCGATTGGCATTGATGATGTGCGCGTGGCGCTTCTCTCGGCAACGGAAACGGTGAACCCCGCTATACCATCGACGATTGAGGCGGCGGCTTTATGCAAAATGGCGGATCGCGGACAAATCACGGGCGCCACACTTGATGGTCCCTTGGCACTTGATAACGCGATTGATATGGGTGCGGTCAGACAGAAACATATTGTCTCACCTGTCGCGGGACGCGCCAATGTGCTCGTTGTTCCGGATCTTATCTCCGGCAATATCTTGGCGAAGACTTTGTCTTTTATGGCGCATGCAGAAGCCGCAGGTATTGCGGTGGGCGCGCGTGTACCAATCATTCTCACAAGCCGGGCCGACAGCGAGGCGGCGCGGGTTGCCTCTTGTGCAGTTGCGTCTTTGATCGCCCGCAAGAGGGCTCCTTAAGCGCGCTATCCTGTCGATAAGCACAATGCAGAGCAGGGCGGCTTTTTTGCGCCCTTGCTTCATCGCGAGCCTCTCCCCTAAACTAGCGGCGATTTAGTCGTTGTCTTTGCCGGATTGGTCCATGTCACAGCTTAATGATGTTCTTTCCTATCTTGATGCGCATCGTGCGGATGCCCGCGCCCGTTTGTTCGACTGGTTGAAGATTGAATCAATCTCGACCGATCCGGCCTATAAGAACGACTGCATTAAAGCGGCAGAATGGTTGAAAGCAGAGCTCGCTTCGCTCGGCATCGTCGCAGACGTTGCGCCGACTGGCGGACATCCGGTTGTTCTCGCGCGCACCGATGGGCGCGCCAAAAAACATGCGTTGTTTTATGGTCATTACGATGTGCAGCCGGTTGATCCTTTGAATTTATGGGAGAGCGGGCCGTTTGATCCGCAGCTCATCACGCTTGAGGATGGGCGCAAAGTGATCCGCGCGCGTGGTGCTGCCGATGATAAAGGTCAGGTCATGACCTTCATCGAAGCGTGCCGCGCATGGAAAGAGGTCACTGGCGCGCTGCCCATTGGTATCACCTTCATGATCGAAGGCGAAGAGGAAGACGGCTCAAAACATTTGCCCGCTTTTGTCGTTGCCAATCGTGAAAGGCTAAAAGCCGATATTGCGCTCGTCTGCGATACCTCCATGTGGGATCAGGGCACGCCGCAAATCACAACGGGTTTGCGTGGCATGGTTTATGAAGAGCTTACCGTCAAAGCGGCGAACCGCGATTTACATTCGGGTCTCTATGGGGGCGGCGCACAGAACCCCATTCGCGTGTTGAATAAAATTTTAGCTGATCTCCATGACGCTGAGGGCCGCGTCACGCTCAAAGACTTTTATGTGGGTGTGCCTGAAACACCGAAGCAGGTTCTTGATCAATGGGCCTCGCTTGGCTTGACTTCAGACTCATTCTTGAAGCCCATAGGCTTGTCCGAGCCGGCAGGCGAGAAGGGTCGCATGCTGATCGAGATGGTGCAATCGCGTCCGACATGTGACGTCAACGGTATCATTGGCGGGTACACAGGTGTGGGGGCGAAGACGGTAATAGCTGCTGAAGCGAGCGCGAAAGTCTCGTTCCGTCTTGTTGGCGATCAGGATCCGGCAAAAATCCGCGATGCTTTTCATGCGCATGTGCATGCACGGCTTCCGAAAGATTGCACGGTTGAATTTATCAGCCACAAAGGCTCGCCCGCAATCACTTTGCCATTTGATATGCCGGATCTCGTTGCTGCGAAATCTGCTCTGCATGATGAATGGGGCGTTGATGCCGTGACGCTTGGGTCCGGCGGGTCGATCCCGATTGTTGGTGATTTCAAAAAATCATTGGGGTTTTGAAAAAGGCGCACGCTCTTGGGCGCGCGTGCTTGCAGCTTTGGCGGAGTGAGGGCTTAGGTATTTTCTTTGTCCTACTGCCTAAAACCTACTGCCTCACAAAAATATAAAGAAGAGGAAACAAAAATGAGCCTTTCTCCAACTTGGACCTTTTTTGATGGCGCGTGGCATGAGGGCAATCCGCCGATCTTAGGTCCGCGCAGTCATGCGTTTTGGCTTGGTTCATCGGTGTTTGATGGCGCGCGTTATTTTGATGGCGTCATGCCTGATCTCGATCGCCATTTCGAGCGCGTTAATCACTCGGCGAAAACAATGTATCTGAAGCCGGAAGTCAGTGTTGATCAATGGATCGCTTTGACAAAGGACGGCATCAAGAAATTCTCACCGGACAAAGCGCTCTATATTAAACCGATGTATTGGCCGGAAAGTGGTACGCGCGGCGAAGTTGCGCCTGATCCTGACTCCACACGCTGGATGTTGTGCATTTATGAAGCGCCCATGCCTGATGGCGCTGGGTCTTCCATCACGCTATCGCGTTTTCGTCGTCCGACTCCCGAAACGATGCCAACGGAAGCGAAGACGGGTTGTCTTTATCCCAACAATGCGCGCGCGTTGATGGAATGCCGTGCTAACGGGTTCGATAATTGCTTGCTCACCGATATGCTTGGCAATGTTGCAGAGCTTGCCACCGCTAATGTGTTTATGGCGAAGGATGGCGTTGTGCTGACGCCAATGCCGAATGGCACATTCTTGAATGGCATTACGCGCCAGCGCGTGATTGATCTCATGAAGAAAGACGGGCAGGCACTTGTTGAAACGCGCCTGACTTATGCCGATTTCAAATCAGCAGATGAAATTTTCTCTGCTGGCAATTACGGCAAAGTGCAGCCGATTACGCGGATTGATGACCGCAATCTGCAGCCCGGTCCGCTCTATCGCAAGGCGCGTGATCTTTATGCGGATTTCGCGCATTCGAAGTGATGCTCGCTCGCAACGTTTAAGTCGTCATTGCGAGCGGGAGCGAAGCAATCCAGCTGATGATTGTTATTAAAGCGCAACGTTTTTTTGTGCCTTATTTTGAACCATTAACTGTATTGCTTCGCGTTCGCTCGCAATGACGGTAAATGTGTGGTGTTTAAGGCCATCTCACCGTTGGCGGCATGGACGAGAGAATTGAATCCACATTGCCGCCGGTCTTTAAACCAAAGATCGTACCGCGATCATAAAGCAGATTGAATTCAACATAGCGACCGCGGCGGATTTGTTGCTCTTCGCGGTCGGCTTCAGTCCAAGGCGTTGTGACATTCGCACGCACGATTTTCGGATAGATGTCGTTGAACGCACGGCCAACATCTTGCGTGAAAGCGAGGTCTGCGTCCCAATCGCCTGAATCAAGATAATCATAAAAAATGCCACCAATGCCGCGCGGTTCATTGCGATGTTTCAAATGAAAATATTCATCGCACCAATTTTTATATTTCTCATAATTCGCAACCTTTGTATGCGCTTCGCAGGGTGCTTTCATGGCCGCATGAAAGGCTTTTGCGTCAACATCCTCTTGGCTGCGGCGGCGCACCAGCACGGGCGTTAAATCCGCACCACCACCAAACCAGGCCTTTGTTGTAACGACGAAACGCGTGTTCATATGCACGGTCGGCACATGCGGGTTCCACGGATGCGCAATAAGCGAGATGCCGGTTGCGAAAAAGCGTGGATCTTTATCCGATCCCGGAATCTGTCCACGAAACTCAGGCGCGAATTCGCCATAGACGGTTGAACAATGCACGCCGACTTTTTCAAATACGCGGCCTTTCATGATCGACATCACGCCACCGCCGCCCTTTGCCCCTGAATGGTCAGTGCGATCCCATGGTGTGCGGATAAAGCGACCGGGCTCTTGCGCTTCGGGAAAGAATGGGCCCGTCGCCTGATCTTCAAGCGTCTCCAATGCTGCGCAGATATTGTCGCGCAAAGATTGGAACCAGCTTTCAGCGCGCGATTTACGGGTTTCTAGAGCATCGGTCATTAAAGGCATTCCTCACATCAACATATTTTATTGTTTGGGAAAGGCGTCCATTTGCCGGAGCGCCTCGCCTAAAATCATCGCGGCCGAGACCGCGACATTGATCGATCTTAATCCGGCGCGCATGGGAATGAGAAGCCTCGCATCCGCACTCTCGTGAACATCGTCGGGGACACCCGCCGATTCGCGGCCCATCAGGAGAATATCATCAGGACGGAAGGCGAAATCGGGGTAGGGGGTCGCCCCCCGCGTTGTGGCAAGGATCAGTCGCGCGCCGGTGCTTTTCCGCCAGATTTCAAAATCGGTCCAGCCGATATGGCGGCGGATGTCGATCTGATCGAGATAATCCATGCCCGCGCGACGGAAATTCTTATCGGAAATAGGGAATCCGGCTGGCTCGATCAGATGCGCAGTCACGCCCAGACAGGCGCAAAGGCGCAGTATGGTGCCTGCGTTTTGCGGGATATCGGGTTGGTAAAGCGCCAGTTGCATAAGAGTCTATTAAGAAAGGAATGGAATGACGTCAAAAAGGGGTCAAAACTCGGGGGGTCTCGCCTTCCGGACTATGGACAAGCGGGACGCCTCATGCCAAATCCTGCCGCGGCGACGGGTCGCGTTTTTTATATTCGCGATTTCGCGCGCCAAAAGCTAGGACATCAAGACATGCGCCCGAGGCAACCAGCGCCGTCCGGGCGGGTTTGAAACACCGCAGTGGCATGATCCTCATTCAAGGGGACCCAAGGCGGGGGTGCTGGATACGAGGATGACCACGGTGGCAACAACACATGCTGCGGCGTCGGCCGAACCCACGAGACGTGATTTTCTTTATATTGCGACAAGCGCTGCAGGTGCAGTCGGCTTAGCAGGCGCAATCTGGCCTTTCATCAGCCAGATGGGCCCTGATGCCGCGACCATTGCAGCGGGTGCGCCTGTCGATTTCGATCTTTCGCCTGTGGCCGAAGGTCAGATCGTCAAGCTCTTCTGGCGCGGTAAACTCATTTTCGTGCGTCACCGCACGAAAGACGAAATCAAATCGGCACAAGACACGGACATCACCTCTTTGCGTGATCCGCAGGCTGATGCCGACCGCGTGAAAGCGGGCAAAGATCAATGGCTGATTGTTTATGGCAACTGCACCCATCTCGGTTGCGTGCCGCTTGGCAATGAAGGCGCCTTCCATGGCTGGCAGTGCCCTTGCCACGGTTCGGTGTTCGACACGTCGGGTCGTATCCGCCAAGGACCAGCACCAACCAATCTTCCCGTGCCGCCTTACGCTTTCACGAGCGATACGGCGATCCGTATCGGATAAGTGACGCGTTCATTCAATCGAGTAATTTCCGGGTCATTTGACCCAAGCATTTAGGGATAAAGCCATGAGCGGACCCTCCACCTATGTACCCAAGAGCGCTTTCGGTAAGTGGTTCGAAAGCCGCCTGCCAATCGTCGGCCTGATCCACTCTTCATTCGTTGTGTTCCCCAATCCGCGGAACCTCAATTATCTGTGGACCTTCGGCGGCATTCTCGCATTCATGCTCGTCGCGCAGATCGTCACCGGCGTCGTGCTCGCGATGCATTACACACCGCATGCTTCAATGGCCTTCGCGTCGGTTGAATCGATCATGCGTGATGTGAATTACGGCTGGATGATCCGTTATCTCCATGCCAATGGCGCGTCGATGTTCTTCATCGCCGTTTACATTCATATGTTCCGCGGCTTTTATTACGGCTCGTATAAAGCGCCACGCGAAATTCTCTGGATCCTCGGCGTGATCATCTTCTTGTTGATGATGGCGACGGCTTTCATGGGCTATGTTCTGCCATGGGGTCAGATGTCCTTCTGGGGCGCGACCGTGATCACCAATCTCTTCTCGGCGATCCCGGTTGTTGGCGAAACCATCGTCACCTATCTCTGGGGTGGCTATTCGGTTGATAATCCGACATTGAACCGCTTCTTCTCGCTTCACTATCTCCTGCCCTTCATGATTGCCGGCGTTGTCGTGCTCCATATCTGGGCGCTGCATGTTCCGGGTTCGAATAATCCGGCAGGCATTGAAAAGAAGACCGAGAAGGACACGCTTCCTTTCCATCCTTACTTCACAGTGAAGGATGCCTTCGCACTTGTGTGCTTCTTGATGGTTTATGTGTGGTTCGCGTTCTACATCCCGAACTTCTTGGGCCATGCGGACAACTATATCGAAGCCAATGCTGCTGTAACGCCAGCGCATATCGTTCCCGAATGGTACTTCTTGCCTTTCTACGCGATCTTGCGTGCGATCCCCGATAAGCTTCTTGGCGTTCTTGCCATGTTCGGTTCGATTGCGATTATGCTGTTCTTGCCTTGGCTTGATACGTCGCGCGTGCGCTCAGGCCGTTATCGTCCGGTGTTCCAAGTGTTCTTCTGGCTCTTTGCAATCAATGCTGTGTTGCTGGGCTGGCTTGGTGCAAAGCCACCGGAAGGCGGTTATGTGCTCGCATCGCGTATCTGCACACCCTATTATT
>RFXE01000060.1 GCA_009921785.1 Alphaproteobacteria bacterium | reverse complement strand
CGCCGATAATCACCGAAACGAGTGTGGATGAAACAACGAGAGACAGAGTCTCCATCGTCGCGGCCCAATAGCCGAGATTGGCAATCAACAAAAGCGCAAGCGCCGAACCGAGAGTGAGAATGATTGACCGATGCAGCCAATATACAAACAGCGCAAAGGCGAGAATAAAGAGCGATGCAGGAATCGCTTGTAGGGCAGCAGTTACACTGTCGATGCCAGTGCCAATAACGGTCGAGATGGCATCAAAGACATCCTGCCCTTGATCGGTGAGAATCGTGACCCAGCTCTCGATCGCTGAACCGAGCGGCAATTTCGACGAGGTGATCCACTCATCCATCAGCGCGTGTGTCCCAATTTTATTTTTGATAGTGCGTCATCTTGAGGTGACGCTTTTGGTAAGGGTGTAGGGTTTGGGGCGTAGGGCGTAGTAAATTTTTTCTACACCCTAAACCCTAAGTCCTACACCCTTTAGTTATCAAAGCCCCAAAGACGCCTTCACAGCAGGCAAGCCCGGCTTGCCATCAAGCGTTGTGACGCCATCAAGCCATTTATCGAGCACAGCGGGATTGGCTTTGAGCCATGCGGCAGCTGCTTTGTTGGCATCTTCTTTGTCAAAGAGGATCTTGCCCATGATTTCATTTTCCATGGTCAGCGTGAAGGTGAGGTTCTTCAAGAGCTGGCCAACATTTGGGCAGTCCTTCGAATAACCTGCACGCGTGTTGGTGAACACGGTAGCGCCACCATAATTCGGGCCGAACACATCATCACCACCATCAAGATATTTCATCTTGAACTTGGTGTTCATCGGATGCGGTTCCCAGCCCAAGAAAACGAGATCTTCGTTTTTCTTTGTGGCGCGTTCGACTTCAGCGAGCATGCCCTGTTCGCTTGATTCAACGAGCTCGAATCCCTTGAGATCAAACTTGTTGTCCTTGACCATGTCGAGGATCAGGCGATTGCCATCATTGCCCGGCTCGATACCGTAGATTTTATTTGAGAGCTTATCCTTGAACTTGGCAATATCACCAAAACTCTTGAGACCTGCTTCATACGTATAGTCCGGAACAGCGAGCGTATATTTCGCGCCTTCAAGATTGGCGCCGATCACTTCAACTTGTTTCTTATCAACATAAGGCTTGCGGTCGGCTTCCATGGTCGGCATCCAGTTGCCGAGGAACACGTCGATCTTTTTGTTCTTCATCGAGGTGTAGGTCACAGGAACCGAGAGCACTTCGGTCTTAGCTGTATAGCCCAAGCCCTTGAGCACTTCGCTGGTGGCTGCCGTTGTCGCCGTAATATCGGTCCAGCCCACATCCGAGAAGCGCACGGTTTTGCAGGAGCTTGCTTCTTTGGCGAGCGCGAGGGTCGGCACACACAACGCCGCAACCGCGCCGATTAGGATTCCTGAAAACTTCGAACGCATGACATTTGAACGCATGAGGCGTGATCTCCCATCTAATTGCCCAGGCCGTTTTTTGGCCCCCAGTTTCGTGCCGTCAGCTCCCATTTTGGGTGACCGACAGTCATCATGAACATCAAACAATCTGGCACGTCTTTTGTCACCCCCTTTCTGAAAGCCGACGCATAAACTCAACTTCGTGTCGGTTTCTGGCGGGGATTGCTACGCAGTCGGCTATTCTGTCGAAGCTGAAATTCTCGCCAGAAAGAGGTCAGGGTCGCTCAATGTCCCTTCGGGAAGCGGATTTTGTCATTATCGGTGCGGGTTCGGCGGGTAGTGTTCTCGCGGATCGGTTGAGTGCGGATGGGTCCCATCGCGTGGCGGTCCTCGAGGCCGGCGGCAGCGACCGTTCGATTTTTATCGATATGCCGACCGCGCTTTCGATACCGATGGGGATGAAAAAATATAGCTGGGGTTATCACACTGAGCCCGAACCCTATCTCGATGGTCGGGTCATGGATTTGCCGCGCGGCCGGGTAATCGGCGGCGGCTCCTCCGTCAATGGCATGGTCTATATTCGCGGCAATCCGCAGGATTACGACGGCTGGGAAGAGATGGGCGCGCAAGGCTGGGGTTACCGCCATGTGCTGCCCTATTTTAAGCGCGCCGAATCCCGCGCCGAAGGCGGTGATGATTATCGCGGCGGCGACGGTCCGCTTCATACCAGCTACGGCCCGATGAAAAATCCGCTCTATTCGATTTTCGTTCAAGCGGCCGAGCAAGCGGGCTACGCGGCGACGAGTGATGTGAACGGCTATCGCCAAGAAGGTTTTGGCCGGATGGATCGCACGATCCATAAAGGCAAGCGTTGGAGCACCGCTTCCGCCTATTTGCGGCCCGCATTGAAGCGCGCGAATCTCGAGCTTGTTACTAACGCGCAAGTGACGCGGATTCTCTTTGAAGGGCGACGCGCCGTCGGTGTCGAATATCGTCGCGGGAGTGATGTGATCACACTCCGCGCACGCCGTTCGGTAATTCTCGCGGGCGGACCGATCAATTCGCCACAGCTTTTAAAACTCTCAGGCATCGGACCCGCAGAGGAATTGCATGCGCAGGGCATTTCCGTTTTGGCGGATCGTCCGGGTGTGGGCGAGAATTTGCAGGATCATCTTGAATTCTATTTTCAACAAGCCTGCACGAAGCCTGTGACGCTTTATTCATGGATGAATCCGCTCGGTAAATTATTGATTGGCGCGCGATGGTTCTTTTTCAAAACGGGATTGGGCGCCACCAATCACTTTGAAAGTTGCGGCTTTATTCGCTCACGCCCCGGTGTGCCTTATGCCGATATTCAATATCATTTCTTGCCCGCCGCGATTGCCTATGATGGCAGCGTGAAAGCGGAAGCGCATGGATTTCAAGTTCATGTGGGATCTATGCGTTCAAAGAGTCGCGGTTGGGTGCGTTTACGTTCACCCGATCCGCTCGATAAGCCGCGCGTGTGCTTCAATTATATGAGTCATGAAGAAGACTGGATTGAAATGCGCGCGAGTGTGCGATTAACGCGCGAGATTTTTGCGCAAGCGGCCTTCGATCCCTATCGCGGTGAAGAGCTGCAACCGGGCGTGCGCGTTCAAACCGATGACGAAATTGATGCCTTCTTAAAAAAGAAGGTTGAAAGCGCGTATCATCCCTGCGGCACATGCAAGATGGGCGCTGTTGATGATCCAATGGCCGTTGTTGATCCGGAAACGAAAGTCATTGGTGTCGAGGGGCTTCATATTGTCGACACCTCAATCATGCCCCGCGTCACAACAGGCAATCTTAATGCCCCCGCCATTATGATGGGCGAGAAGGCGTCTGACATTATTCTCGGCCGCACGCCCTTGCCCTCATCCAACGCGCCTTATTTCAAGCCGGATAATTGGCAGACCGCGCAACGGTGAATATTTTTCAAGTTTTATATTGGCTTGATTCAAGTAAAGATGAGAACCAAGAGCGGACCGCACATGAAGGCGGCCGTGGAAAAGGTAATGAGTAACGGGGAGGGTGGGCTATGTCGGTCACAGAAACGGTGAATGAGTCCGCTCCCCGTCGTACCCGTTCCGGCGGTCGCGATGCCCGCCAGAAAAGCCGTGGCGGCCAAGCCGCACCCGCTTACATCAAACGCCTGATCCCGCCTTATGAAATGTTGAGCGAGGACGGGCTCGTTGCGCTCGAGAATGAAGCAGATCGAATTCTCGAAGAAATTGGCTTTGAGATTCGCGGCGATGATGAGGCGATTGCGCTCTTCAAAAAGGCGGGCGCAAGTGTCGATGGGCAACGCATGCGCTTTCCGCGTGGGCTAATCCGTTCGATTATTCAAAAGACCACACCGCGTGAATTTATCCAACACGCACGCAACCCCGCACGCAGTGTTGTGATTGGGGGAAGCAATACAGTATTCTCACCTGCCTATGGCTCCCCATTTGTCACCGATATCGACAAAGGCCGTCGCTATGGCACGATTGAAGACTTCCAGAATTTCATCAAGCTCGCCTATTCGACGCCCTATCTGCATCATTCGGGCGGCACCGTATGCGAGCCGGTTGATCTTCCCGTAAACAAGCGCCATCTCGAGATGGTCTATTCGCATATGAAGTATTCCGACAAGGCCTTTATGGGCTCGGTAACAACCGCGCCGCGCGCGGCTGAATCCATTGAGCTTTGCCGCGTGTTATTTGGCGAAGATTTTGTCGACAAAAATTGCGTCATTCTCGGCAATGTAAACACCAATTCGCCGCTCGTGCTTGATGGGGAAGCGAGCCGCGTCATCCGCACTTATGCGGCGGCAAACCAAGCCGCGGTATGCGTGCCGTTTATTTTGGGCGGCGCGATGGGTCCGGTGACCACCGCCGGTGCGCTCGCGCAATGTTTTGCTGAAGCGATGGTGTGCGTGGCGCTCACGCAATTGGAGCGTCCGGGTGCGCCTGCGATTCTCGGCAACTTTCTTTCATCCATGTCGTTGAAATCTGGTGCGCCGACATTCGGCACACCTGAGCCCGCGCTCGGCTATTTCGCCATCGGTCAGCTCGCACGCCGCTTGGGCGTGCCGTTGCGCTGCGGTGGCAATCTTTGCGCATCGAAAATTCCCGATGCGCAAGCCGCTTATGAAAGCGCCAATTCAATGTGGCCCGCATTTTTATGCGGCGCGCATTTCATTCTCCATGCCGCAGGGTGGGCAGAGGGTGCGCTCTCGATGTCTTATGAAAAATTCATCATGGATGTCGAGCAATGCGGCGCCTATCATGTGATTGCCGGCAATCTGCCAACGGATGAAAACGCACTGGCGCATGATGCCTTCCAAGAAGTCGAACCGGGCAAACATTTCTTGGGCTCTGCTCATACGATGCGGAATTATGAAACGGCGTTTTATGATTTTGAAACATCCGACAATAACTCCTTCGAGCAATGGCAGGATGAAGGCTCGCTTGATATTCAAAAGCGCGCCAACCGCAAATGGAAGAAGATCCTCGCGGAATATCAGCCGCCAGAACTTGATCCGGCAAAAGACGAAGAATTGCGCGCGGTGATTGAAGCAAAGAAGGCAGCCGTACCTGACGCGTGGTATTGAGAGTTCAATCTGACGATGTCGAATGATCCGCTCCTCCAACCCTTCACGCTGAAAAATCTGACACTGCGCAACCGATTCATGTCGACCGCCCATGAGCCGGCCTATACTGATGACGGTATGCCGAAAGAACGCTATCGGCTCTATCAGACCGAGAAAGCTAAAGGCGGTATTGGTCTCACGATGATCGGCGGTTCGTCGGTTGTGTCGGCGGATTCGCCGCAAGCCTTCGGCAATATCGAATTGTTCCGAGATGAAGTTGTGCCGCATCTCAAAGCGCTCACCGACAGCGTGCATGAGCATGGCGCGGCGGTGATGATTCAAATCACCCATCTTGGCCGTCGCACGAGTTACAATAAAAAAGATTGGTTGCCGGTGCTCGCGCCCTCAATGGTGCGCGAGCAGGCGCATCGCTCAATGCCAAAAATCATTGAAGATTGGGACATTGCGCGCATTTTGAATGACTATGCCGATGCCGCCGAGCGCTGCAAAGCAGGCGGTATGGATGGTATTGAGTTTGAAATGTATGGCCATCTTGTTGATCAATTCTGGTCGCCTGTCACCAATCGTCGAGATGATGACTATGGCGGCGCACTTGATAACCGTTTGCGCTTTGCCTTGCAGGTGATTGATGCGGTGCGCAAACGCGTGGGGCCCGATTTTATTGTCGGCTCCCGCCTCGTCGTGGATGAAGATTGGGATATCGGCCTTTCACGCGAAGAAGGTCTGGCGATTGCGGAGAAAATAGTCGGCACCGGTCAAATTGATTTCTTGAACATCATCAAAGGTCATATCGATACGGATGAAGCACTGTCTTCGGTCATTCCCGGCATGGGTGCGCGCTCCGCGCCGTATCTCGATTTTGCGGGCGAGGTGAAAGAGGTCACGAAATTTCCGGTCTTTCATGCGGCGCGTATTCAGGATGTTGCGACCGCGCGTCATGCGGTGGCATCCGGCAAGCTCGATCTCGTCGGTATGACGCGTGCGCATATGGCCGATCCGCATATTGCACGTAAAGTGGCGGAAGGCCGCGAGCATGAAATCCGCCCTTGTGTCGGTATGGGCTATTGCATCGATCGCATTTATTTTGGCGGCGAGGCGCTGTGTATTCACAATGCGGCAACGGGACGTGAATCCTTCATGCCGCATGTCATCTCAGACCGTGCGGTTGAGCCCAAACATGTTGTGATCATCGGTGCGGGGCCTGCGGGATTGGAAGCCGCGCGCGTTGCGGCTGCGCGCGGTCATAAAGTGACGGTGTTAGAGGCAGGCGATAAGCCCGGCGGTCAGCTGCTTGTTGCCGCAGGGTTGAAACGCCGTCGTGAAATTCTAGGAATTGCCGATTGGCGTATGAGTGAAGCGACGCGCGATGGCGCAGACTTCAAATTCAACACTTACGCCGAAGCGGATGATGTTGTTGCGCTTAAGCCCGACATGGTTGTTATTGCGACAGGCGGTGTGCCGAACACGTCATTTCTCAAAAGCGGCGAAGAGCTTGTGACAACGACATGGGATATTTTGTCAGGTGCGGCCAAGCCTGCGGATCACGTTTTGCTTTATGATGATAATGGCAATCATCCCGGCTTCACCGCGGCCGAGTTTTTATGCGAGGCGGGTGTGAAGCTTGATCTTGTCACGCCGGAGCGTGCTTTGGCGCCCGATGTCGGCGGCACGAATTATCCCGTCTATTTTAAAGCCCTCCACAAAGCCAAAGCGCAGATCAGTTTGAATCTGCGGCTTGAGAACGTGCGCCGCGAAGGCAATGGCTTGGTCGCAACCTTCTACAATGATTATGACCGCTCGCGTGAAGAACGTCGCGCTGATCAGATTGTGGTCGAGCAAGGCACAATGCCCAATGATGATTTATATTTTGCCTTGAAGCCGCTCTCGCGCAATTTGGGTGAAGTCGATTACAAAGCCTTTGCCAAAGGCGAGGCGCAAACCCTTGTCAGAAATTCCGAAGGCTCTTTCTCACTCTATCGCATTGGTGATGCGGTGGCCTCACGCAATATCCATGCGGCGATTTTTGATGCGCTGCGCTTGATGAAATCGGCCTGAAGCTTCGCCGAAAGGTGCAGGCGCGGTGTGATTGAAACCGGCGGAGAGGGGCGTTAGGAAAGGGGAGCGACTGAGGGAGCTCCCATGCCATCCGCCATTTACGATCTCGATCTGCCGAAAAACCCCGCAAATTATCGGCCCTTGACGCCTTTGACCTTTTTGGAACGGGCGGCGGATGTCTATCCGGATCATGTCGCGATTATTCATGGCACCTTGCGGCGGACCTATCGCGCGTTTCATGATCGTTCGAAAAAACTCGCTTCGGCGTTGGCCAAGCGCGGCATTGGGCGCGGCGATACGGTGGCGATCTTGCTCGCCAATACACCGGCCATGCTTGAATGCCATTATGGTGTGCCAATGACGGGCGCTGTGTTGAACACGCTCAACACACGATTGGATGCGGCGATCATTTCCTTCTCGCTCGATCATGGTGAAGCGAAGGTTGTGATTGTCGATCGCGAATTTTCAAAGCTCATGAAAGCGGCGCTTGAAACCTGCAAGGCCAAACCTTTGGTGATCGATTATGACGATCCCGAATATCAGGGCGAGGGCGAACGCATCGGCGCGTTTGAATATGAAGAGTTCATCGCAAATGAATCCGCTGATTATCATCGCGCCGCACCGGGCGATGAATGGGATGCGATCTCGCTGAATTATACCTCAGGCACAACAGGCAATCCGAAAGGCGTTGTCTACCACCATCGTGGTGCGCATCTTTTGGCGCAAGGCAATGTGCTTACCTGTGGCATGGCGAAACATCCGGTCTATTTGTGGACGCTGCCAATGTTTCACTGCAATGGCTGGTGTTTTCCCTGGTCAATTTCGGTTGCGGTCGGCACGCATGTGTGTTTGCGACAAGTGCGCGCGAAGCTCATGTATGAGGCGATTGCCACGCATAAGGTCACGCATCTCTGCGGCGCGCCGATCGTGATGTCGACTTTGCTCAATGCGCCCGATGACGAGAAAAAACCACTGCCGCATGTCGTTGAATTTTTCACCGCCGCCGCGCCGCCACCCGAAGCAGTGCTCGCGGGGATGAAAGCCGCGGGGTTCAATGTCACCCATCTTTATGGGCTCACCGAAACTTATGGCCCAGCCGTTGTAAATGATTGGCATGAGTCATGGGATGATCTCGAGCCTGTTGCGCAAGCCACGAAAAAAGCGCGCCAAGGCGTGCGTTATGGCGCGCTTGAGGATCTCGATGTGATGGATCCCGAAACCATGAAGCCCGTCGAGCGCAATGGCGAAATGATGGGCGAAGTGATGTTTGCCGGCAATGTCGTGATGAAGGGCTATCTCAAAAATAAAACTGCAACCGAAGACGCGTTTCGCGGTGGCTATTTCCACTCTGGCGATCTCGGCGTGCGTCATGCGGACGGCTATATTCAATTGAAAGACCGCTCCAAGGACATCATTATTTCCGGCGGCGAGAACATCTCTTCGATTGAAGTTGAAGACGCGTTGTTTAAACATCCCGCTGTGCAAGCGGCGGCGGTTGTCGCAAAGCCTGATGAGAAATGGGGCGAGACGCCCTGCGCCTTTGTTGAATTGAAGCCCGGCAAAACGGCAACCGCGGATGAATTGATCGCCTGGTGCCGCACGCATCTCGCGGCCTTCAAATGCCCGCGCCATATTGTGTTTACGGAGCTTCCCAAAACATCGACAGGCAAAATTCAGAAATTCGTCTTGCGGGATCGCGTGAAAGACGCGTGAGCGGCGTTTAACCGTCGAGGCCTGAGAGGCGTTTCGCGATTTCTTCGATGCGGCTTGCGGCACTCGCAATTGCGGTGGCGACTTCCGCTTCAGTTTTATTGGTCGCCATATCCATCGTCGCGCGCGTTTCTTTGATGAAGGCCATTTCGTTTTCAAGCGCCGCGATGCGATTCTTCATTTCTTCGCGATCATCC
>RFXE01000059.1 GCA_009921785.1 Alphaproteobacteria bacterium | reverse complement strand
AACACTTGTCGTGAATGATCCTGCATCGGTACGCAATGCCCCTGAAAAAATCATGGTCATGCAATTTGCTGATTTGATGCCGCCAACATTGGTGACACGCGATAAAGCAGAAATTGAAGCGTTCCGTAAAGAGCATGGCGAAGTTGTGATGAAGCCGCTTTACGGGAATGGTGGTGCGGCTGTTTTCAAGCTGTCTGCGCGCGATCCAAATTTTGGCTCGCTCTATGATCTATTCGCCGCAACATTTCGTGAGCCTTGGGTTATTCAGAAATTTTTACCCAAAGTGGTTGAAGGCGATAAAAGGATTATCCTCGTTGATGGCGTTGCCCGTGGTGCCATCAATCGCGTGCCGAGTGGTGATGACATCCGCTCCAACATGGTGCGTGGCGGTGCGGCTGAATCCACCGAACTCACCAAGCGCGAGCAGGAGATCTGTGAACGCATCGGACCGACATTGAAGAAAATGGGTCTACTCTTTGTCGGCATTGATGTGATTGATGGTCACCTCACAGAAATCAATGTGACTTCACCCACAGGCTTACGCGCGATTAAGCGCGTGGGCGGCCCCGATCTCGCCGCTGCCATCTGGGATGCTATTGAGGCGAAAGTAAAAGCCTAATGGCCGCGACTGCTCATTCATCGCGCGAAAAACTCAAAGAGGCTGCGACCGG
Organism: Alphaproteobacteria bacterium; assembly: GCA_009921785.1. GTDB lineage: Bacteria > Pseudomonadota > Alphaproteobacteria > Rhizobiales > Beijerinckiaceae > CAIUPE01. The sequence goes on along the minus strand of RFXE01000059.1, from coordinate 8,358 downwards.
TCCAGGCGATCCTCTTGCACGGCGAAAATCAGTTGTTGCGATTCTTCAAGAAGCGCATCAAGCCGCTCGCGCTGAAGCGGAATGGATTTTAAATAATACAAAAGATGGCTTCGCCTGCGTCAACTTCTTATCGCAAAGCATGGATTTCATCGTCTCATCTTTGCATGAATTGGCGACGACTATTTTTTATCCTTTGAATAACCCGTCAACCGGCGAAAAAATTTGCGTTGCTGCTGTCGGAGGCTATGGTCGTGGAACCTTAGCGCCGGGATCAGATATCGATCTGCTTTTTATACTCCCTTACAAAGCCACACCGTGGTCGGAAAGCGTTGTCGAGACGATCCTTTATGCGCTTTGGGATTTGAAACTCAAAGTCGGCCATTCCGTTCGCACAGTCGATGAATGTATCCGTGAGGCGAAATCGGATATGACCATCCGTACGGCGCTGCTCGAAGCGCGCTATATCGCGGGTGATCACGATCTCTTTGAGCGGTTCTCCGAGCGTTTTGATCAAGATATTGTTTCGGGATCGGCCGCTGAATTTGTCGCGGCTAAATTGGCTGAGCGCGAAACACGCGTGTCACGTGCAGGTTCATCTCGTTATCTCGTTGAACCCAATGTTAAAGACGGTAAGGGCGGGTTGCGTGATCTGAACACATTGTTCTGGATCGCAAAATATGTGTACCGTATTAAAGATAGTAAAGACCTTATAGAAGCGGGTCTTTTTAGCCACGAAGAATATCAATTGTTCCGTCGCTGCGAAGATTTTCTGTGGCGCGTGCGCTGTCATTTACACTTTGCGGCTGGTCGAGCCGAAGAGCGTCTCTCATTCGACATTCAACGTGTTTTAGCCGAGCGGCTTGGTTATGTCTCGCATGGCGCTCTGTCTGGCGTCGAACGGTTCATGAAGCGTTATTTTCTCATTGCCAAAGACGTTGGTGATTTAACGGCCATCGTGTGCGCGTCATTGGAGGCGCGTCACCAAAAGCCGGCAACGGGTTTAAATCGCTTTGTTGGTAAACTCCGTCGCCGTGATAAGACGGTGAAGGACCTCACTGATTTTGTCGTTGAAAATGAACGTCTGACGGTTATCGATGATGACGTGTTCCGGCGCGACCCAGTTAATCTTCTTCGGCTATTCCATTTTGCTGATAAACAAAATCGCGCTATCCATCCTCACGCCGCGCGTCTTGTTACGCAATCCTTGCATCTTGTTGATCAGAAATTGCGCGCGTCAAAAATTGCGAATGATGTGTTCATCGAGATTTTAACTTCGCGCAATTCAACTGAAATCACACTTCGTCGCATGAATGAAGCGGGTCTTCTTGGTAAATTCGTTCCGGAGTTTGGCCGCGTCGTGGCGATGATGCAATTCAATATGTATCATCATTACACAGTTGACGAGCATCTATTGCGATCAATCGGCGTGCTCGCTCAAATTGAATCAGGCCAACATGCGGCGGAATTGCCTGTTGCGCATGAAGTCATGCCGATGATCCGCAATCGGAAGATTCTCTACGTTGCTTTGTTTCTGCATGATATTGCGAAAGGCCGTCCGGAAGATCATTCAATCGCCGGCGCAAAAGTTGCCCGCAAACTTTGTCCGCGCTTCGGATTAAATGAAGCTGAAACCGAAGCCGTGGCTTGGCTGATTGAACATCATCTCGATATGTCAAATATGGCGCAAAGCCGCGATCTGTCTGATCCGGCAACGATCGATTCTTTCGTGAATATGGTCCAGACGCTTGAGCGGTTGCGGATGCTTCTTGTGCTGACCGTGTGTGATATTCGCGCGGTCGGTCCCGGTGTCTGGAATGGCTGGAAAGGCCAGTTACTGCGCACATTATTCTGGGAAACAGAAATCATTCTTGCCGGCGGCCATTCGCTGATTAATCGCGAGCATCGCGTGCGTGCCTCACAAGATGAATTGCGCCGGTCTCTCCCCAACTGGACTGACGATGAGCTCGATACTTATGTTGCGCGTCATAACGCGGCCTATTGGTTGAAGGTGGATCTCGCGCGGCGCATCAAGCACGCGCAATTTCTTTATGGTGCTGCGCGTGAAATGCGTTCGTTTGCTACGGAGGTTGCAACAGATAAGTTTCGTGGTGTTACGGAACTTACGGTGTCAGCGCCCGATCACCCGCGGCTTCTAGCGATCTTGACCGGTGCTTGCGCGGCGGCTGGTGCGAATATTGTGGACGCTCAAATCTTCACAACAACGGATGGTATGGCCCTTGATACCATTTTTATCTCGCGCGCCTTTGATGAAGATGACGATGAATTGCGCCGCGCTGCGCGCGTTGCACGTGGTATCGAACAGGCACTTAAAGGCGAGATCAAAATTGCCGAGGCGGTAGCCGCCCGCGCACCGCAGCGCGGATCTGCTGCAAAGACCTTTTCGGTGGTTCCGGAAGTGGTGGTCGATAACAGCCTCTCAAACCGATTCACGGTGATCGAGATTTCGGGTTTGGATCGTCCCGGCCTTCTCTACGAATTGACGACTGCCATCGGCAAGCTCAACCTCAACATCGCGTCGGCCCATATCGTGACTTTTGGCGAGAAAGCGGTCGACGTTTTCTATGTGACGGATTTGACCGGCGGCAAGGTCAGCCATCTCACGCGGCAGGCTACCATCCGCAAAACGCTTCTCGACCTCTTTGGTGCCCGCGACGCGGCATAAAGACTTCATCTTTCGGGGTTATAGGTATGCGGGAAACTTGATTTTCCTCGCCGGAAGACCGATATCCGCTCCACATCATTTTCCTTTCAGATTGATTGAGAGCCATGAGCGACAACGAACAAGCCGTCCCCCCCGAGGATCAAAACGAAGCCGCATCGAACCCGTCCGAGTCCGCCGCAGGTAAAGAAGCCGATGTCTTTGCGATCATCGACGCGCTGAATGCTGAAAATGCACAGCTTAAGGATCGCGCCCTTCGCACCATGGCCGATATGGAAAATCTCCGTCGGCGTACCGAGAAGGAAATCGCTGATGCGCGCACTTATGCGGTATCCTCTTTCGCGCGCGATATGTTGACGGTGGCCGATAATATGCGGCGTGGTATTGAAAGCATTCCGCTTGATCAGCGCATGAATGCCGATGGCGCTTTGAAGACTCTTCTCGAAGGCGTTGAACTGACCGAGCGCGATTTGCTTAAGAATCTCGAAAAACATGGTATCAAGCTCATCGACCCGCAAGGACAGCGCTTTGATCCCAACTTGCATCAGGCGATGTTTGAAATTGAAGATGCAACGGTAACCTCGGGTACTGTTGTTCAAGTCGTTCAAGCTGGGTTTGTGATTGGTGAGCGCGTGTTGCGTCCGGCTCTCGTCGGCGTGTCCAAAGGCGGCCCGAAGCCGGGTGTCGATACCAACGCGTAATGGTTACGACTATAGATGAGGCTTCGTCACACGGCGGAGCGTAAGATTGAACCGTCCACCTTCGTTGAGAAGTGTGGACGTTTCTTTATAGATGCGGTCAATGCCGTGAAAATCGAGCCGTGCCGGGCCCCCAAAAATCAGACCATCACCGGATTGTAATTTGATCGATTGCGTTGGCCCTGTGCGTTCACTTGTACCAATGCGAAAGAGCGCTGTATCGCCGAGAGAGAGTGAGACAACTGGCGCGTTGAAATCCTCTTCATCACGATCTTGGTGCAAACCCATTTTGGCTGTCGCCGAATAATAATTAATAAGACAGGCTTCAGGCGCTGCATAATTATCTGTGAGTGTGTCCCATATTTTAAGAAGCGACGGAAAAATCCGCGGCCAGTTTTGGCCCGTTACCGGATGCGTTGCCTGATAACGATAGCCAGACTTGTCCGACACCCATCCGACCGGTCCGAGATTCAGCATCTTAACCGACATCGGATTGCCCCAACGCGGCATGGTCGATTGAAACAGCTTCGCGGAATGGATAGCCGCATAAATTTCGTCACGAAGAGATTCTTGCGCTGCACGATCAAGAAGCTGCGGAAAATAGATAACGCCGGGTTTGAGCTCAACGCGGTTTGTCATTCAAACCATTTATAGAAATAAACTGTGTCGCAATAACCTCCATCGGGCCAAAGTGCGAAGTTGGGAATGATACCCGCACGCACATAACCCGCACGCTCATAAAGACGTTCCGCTGTGTTAAGAGCGGTATCGAGCGTCACAAGCTTCAATCCCCGACGTTTGACTTCTTGATCAACGGCATCAAGCAGGTTTTTACCTATACCTTGATTGCGATGTGAGCCCAGGACGAGCATTTTCGCGAGATCAGCGCGATGAGGCTGATTAGGCTTTTTAGCCGGAACAAGCTGACACGTTCCCACTGTGCGCTCATTTTCGAGCGCGGCGAAAAGGACAATTTCATCGCGCTCAACTGCTTCGGCGATCTCCGCATAAAAGCCGATGGCTTCAGCCATACTGAAGGGATTCATAAAGTTAACGGATGCACCACTCTTCACACAGTCAAAAAGAATGAGCGCGAGTTCAGGAATCCGTTCACGCGCTTCATCAGCATCAAGAATGCGAATGTCACTCAAGCCGATAAGACCTTTTTCGAGTCAACCGTTGAATCTGCTTTCAAGCGATAGACGAGCGGCACGCCGGTATCGAGCTCCATCGATGGAATCGTATCAGGTGTTAAACGATCCAGCACCATGACAAGCGCGCGCAGCGAATTACCATGCGCGGCAACGATCACGCGTTCGCCATTTAAGACGCGCGGAAGAATTTCCTGACAATAATAAGGAAGCACGCGAGCAACTGTGTCTTTGAGACTCTCGCCATTTGGCGGCGGTACATCATAAGACCGACGCCAGACATGGACTTGCTCTTCGCCCCATTTCGCACGCGCATCATCTTTGTTTAGACCAGACAGATCACCATGCAATATCAAAATTGAGACCTAGCGCTTTCAGCCGTTGGCCCGCAGCTTTTGCTTCCGCCTGACCTTTATCGGTGAGGTCGGGATCTTTCCATCCCGTGAAAAGATTTTTGAGATTCCAATCACTTTGGCCATGACGAACCAGAACGAGTAACCGTTCCATAAACTATCTCCTCTTGATTGATTGCTTAATTAAATGGCGAGTTACTCACACGGCACTCAAACCGAGAACATCCATCATTGAATAGAGACCAGGCTTTTTACCATGTCCCCATAATGCCGCGCGCATTGCACCGCGTGCAAAAATTCCGCGATCTTCCGCATGATGCGAAAGCGTGATGCGCTCTGAGGGACCAGCGAAAATGACACTATGGTCGCCAACAACCGATCCGCCACGCAATGTGGCAAAGCCGATTTTGCCTTCTTCGCGTTGACCCGTATGACCATCGCGCACACGTGTTGTGTGTCTGTCATCGAGAGGAATTTTACGCCCCTCAGCCGCTGCTTCGCCTAAAAGCAATGCTGTACCCGAAGGCGCATCGACCTTCATGCGATGATGCATTTCCAGAATTTCAATATCAAAATCTTCATCTAAAGTGGCGGCAACGCGCTTTACGAGTGCCGCGAGAAGATTGACGCCAAGACTCATATTGCCCGAGCGGATGATCACCGCATGACGTGCTGCGGCTTCCAGTTTTTTGAGGTCTTCATCCTGCATGCCGGTTGTGCCGACAACATGAACGATACGCGCTTGCGCCGCGAGTGCCGCGAATTGAACGGTCGAAGCGGGCGTCGTGAAATCGATGACAGCATCCGCTTTGGCAAAGAGCGGCAGCGGATCATCACTGATCGCCACGCCATTTGCGCCGATCCCGGCGAGGAGGCCCGAATCCTGGCCGAGGCTTGGGGCTCCAGCACGCTCAATGGCGCCGACAAGATTCATACCTTCGGTCGCGGCAACCGTTTGAATGAGCATCCGCCCCATTCGACCGGCGGCGCCCACGACAATAACTCTGAGATCGGACATGAATGCGGTTCCGGACCCGTGTTTTGATTTCTTGGCTTACCCGCACAAAACGCGATTGCGCCGATGCGGTCAACCGAGGGCTAAGGCAATTTCGTCTTGAATCGCGATGGCTGCCGCCACCGGATCGGATGCCGCCGTCACGGGGCGGCCGATGACCAGATGATCCGCGCCCGCATTGAGGGCCTCTGCGGGTGTCATGACCCGCTTTTGATCACCCTTGGCAGCGAGAGCGGGACGAATTCCGGGTGTTACAAGAGTGAGGGCGTTGCCGACCAGCGCGCGGATCTCGCCTACCTCTTCCGGCGACAAGATCAGACCATCGATTCCGATGTCTTTAGCTTGCGACGCCCGCCGCGTTACCAGCTCGCCAACAGTACAGCCATAACCTGCCTCGCGCAGGTCATTATTGTCATAGGAGGTCATCACGGTGACGGCGAGAATCTTCATGCCGCTTTGTGCTTTGCCTGCCTTCGCGGCTTTCATCGTTTGCGGAAAGGCATGGACGGTCAGGAATGTCGCGCCCAAATCGGCAAGCCGCGCTGTGGCGCGTTCCACTGTGTTGGGAATGTCGTGAAGTTTGAGATCCAGAAAGACCTTTTTCCCGGATTTTGAGAGCGAGCGGACAAGATCGAGTCCGCCTGCATAAACAAGCTCCATTCCGATCTTGTAAAAGGTAACGTGTTCGCCCAAGCGTTCGACCAGCGCTTCGGCATCGCTGACATGAGGGACGTCGAGCGCAACGATCAGACGGTCTTTATTTGGAATTCCAGCCATCGCCGCCCCTCTGAAAGCAAAACAAGTCTCGGGGGTGTGCGTCCCAGATTCGGGCGATCAAATCAACCGGAATGCTCTGAGGCTTTATAAACCCAGATCCGCGCGGGCGGTATATTCTTCCAAACTGTTTCAGCCGCAATCAGCGTCGCGTCAATTTGATGTTCTTCAACGGGCGGCGAAAGGCCATAGCTGAATTGAATCAAAGGCGCACCGGGTCGCAACAACCGAAGTGCTGATTCAATAAAGGCACGCTTTCGCTTTAAGCTTTGTGTGCGAAGTGGAAGGCCTGACACAATCGCCGCGGCTTTCGGAAAAAAATTTTGCTTTGCAAGCGTCTCGATGTCATAGGCATCATCGCAAAAACATCGAGCGTCAGGGAAGCGCTTTTGAAGATCGTCGTAAAATGATTGATGGCTCTCAATTAAAATCAATCGCCTTTGATCAATGCCGTGTTTGATCAAAGCGTCCGTGATCGCTCCTGTACCACTACCAAGCTCAATTACGGGACCTGGTTCACGCAGATCAATTTGCGCGGCCATTGCCGTCACAAGATAATGGCCTGATGGCAATACTGCGCCCATCTTCAAGGGATGGCGTGTTGCTGTGGCAACAAAGCGTAAAGAGTCGGAGAGTGTTGAGAGTGAGATCATCGGAGCACAAAGCCCCGAACGATATCTTACGGCAATTCGTAGAGTTACGCCTCTTCGCCACCGGAGAAGAATTCTTTCATCTTCGAGAAAAAGCCCATGCTTTCGGGATGAGTTTCACGCGAACTCTCTGATTCAAATTCTTTGAGTAATTCTCGTTGACGAGGCGTGAGCTTCTGTGGCGTCTCAACTGAGACTTGAATATACAGATCACCATGATCGCGTGACCGTAACACCGGCATACCTTTACCGCGTATCCGAATTTGCCGTCCTGATTGCGTGCCTTCAGGAATAGCAACAGAACGCGCCTCGCCATCAATCATGGGGACTCGAATATCGCCACCGAGAGACGCCGTCACCATTGAAATTGGAATCTGGCAGTAGAGATCCGCGCCATCGCGTTGGAAGTAACGATGCGCCTTGATCGAGAGAAAAATATAAAGATCCCCGGAAGGGCCACCGCGTAAACCGCTCTCCCCTTCACCCGCCAAACGAATCCGTGTGCCTTCTTCAACACCAGCGGGAATATTCACTGATAATGTTTTCTCTTTCGTCACACGGCCTTCGCCATTGCATGAACGGCAGGGATTTTCGATAATTTGTCCACGCCCCTGACATTTCGGACAGGTGCGTTCGATTGCAAAAAATCCTTGGCTCGCACGCACGCGACCATAACCATTGCAAGTCGGGCATGGCTTTGGCTTTGAGCCCGCCGTCGCGCCTGAGCCATTGCACGGCTCGCACGCGATCGCCGTCGGCAATGTGATCGTTGCAGTCTTTCCTGAAAATGCTTCTTCGAGTGAGATCTGCAGATTGAAGCGAATATCACCGCCTCTTTCGCGACCATCAGGTTGTCGTCTTTGTCCGCGACCGCCGCCACCAAGCCCACCGAAAAGGTCTTCGAAAATATCGGCCATCGATGCGCCGAAATCGCCTTGGAATCCGAAGCCGCCGGGACCACCGCCATTTTGTTCAAAAGCACCGTGGCCAAAGCGATCATAGGCGGCCCGCTTTTGTTGATCCGAGAGAACTTGATA
>RFXE01000058.1 GCA_009921785.1 Alphaproteobacteria bacterium | reverse complement strand
TTTTCGGCAAGCGGCACAAAGGTGAGATCAAGGAAAATCATTTTATCGCCAGCGTGATTGGCGATGTAGATCAATTGATCTTCAAACAGACGCGGATTGAGCGTGTGATAGATCGCGCCAATACCGGTAATGCCATACCAGCTTTCAAGATGACGATCCGTGTTCCACGCGAGTGTACCGATGCGATCGCCAAGCTTCACGCCATCACGCGCAAGACGTTGAGCGAGTTTCAACGCACGCAGCTTTACATCGCGATAGGTTGTGCGGCGCATCGGTCCTTCAACCGCGCGTGAAATGACGGCGCGATGGGGATGTTGCGTCGCGGCGTAATCAATCACACGGTGAATGAGCAGCGGCCAGTCTTGCATGAGACCGAACATGCGTTTCTCCCCTTGGTTCTTTAGTCACAGCGACGCGTCTTGGGCGCCAATCATTAGGCGCCAGAATAGAGAAGCGGGGAACGAAGGGAAGTGCGATCTTGGTCGCAGTGTCAGATCAGCGTGAGGAGCGCCGGCAGATCGTCAATTGTATCAATGATATGATCGGCATGGGCGGCGAGATCATCCCGCGTGGCGGGGCCGCTTAGAACTGCAATAGCTACGGCGCCAGCGGCGCGTGCGGCGTGAAGATCGTGGGTGGAATCGCCAATAAGCGCCACATCAGCAAGATCATGCCCCGTCTTTGCGGCAAAGGCGTGGACCATGCCGGGGTCCGGTTTCCGGCCATGGCCAGAGTCATGCCCCACAATGAAATCGAGATGCGGCGTGAGGCCCAATAGATCCGCCTGCTGGAAGGCCGCTGCCTCCGCATCATTGGTGGCAATGCCGAGCGCATAGCCCTTTGCCGCGAGATCTTGAAGCAGCGCGAGCGGATTGCCGATGGGCACGAGGGTCGTCACGGCCTCTTGCATGAAGAGATGGTTCATTTCCGTAATCACAGCGGCGATATCGGTGCGCCCAAGGGCATCAGCCCAAATCCGCCCATAATCCGCTGCTGCCCCCGCAATCATATGCGAGGTGGGACGATAGGAACGGCGCTCGAAATCATAATCGGTGACGTCCACGAGGCGATTGAATTTAGCTTCATCGCCGCGCGCGAGCTTCTGCATCACGTGATAGCCAGCCGCGCCCCATGTCCGATCGAAATCAATGAGTGTTCCGTCTTTATCGAAGAGAATGGCTTTAAGAGGCATGGAGGGTCCGGAAAATGAGAGCGCGCTCCGGATTTTTCCGGATTTACTGAGTCTTAATCGGTCTCAATCAGAAAAGGCCAGACAAATTTAACGAAAATTCTAAACATCGCCCCGTTTGGTCCCCAAAACTGCCCCAATTGACCGCGAAACAGGTCCAAGAGCGATCAAAACGCTAAGAAATTTCATTTTCAGGAGAGGACATCGCAATGTCTAACACCCCGTCAAACTCCAAAAGCGCCACTCAAATGACGGCCGCTATTCCCCAGCCGCTCCAAGGCTCGCGCGAGACCACGCATCGTTTCGGCCGTATTGGTATACCTGCGGTAGCTGCGGCCGCAGAAATTGTGAAATCGAGCCGTAAAGTGGAAAAGCCGTTTCATGCTGATTTCTATCGGCACTTTGTCGATTAAACTTCGTTTGAAAAGCCGGAAGCGTGCGCTTGACGTGTGAGACTGTCTCCCGTCTTGATGGCTCATGACCACGCTTCTTCTCACTCATCCCTCATTTAAGTTGCACGAAACACCTTCGGGACATCCCGAGCGTGTGGATCGCATTCGTGCTGTTGAGCGTATTCTTGAAGACGAGCGCTTTGCTTCACTCTGGCGTGAAGAAGCGCCCCTCGTTGATCGTCAATCAATTCTTACATGCCATCCGGAACGCCATCTCGCTGCGATTGAACGCGCTGTGCCGTCAGAAGGTTTTTTTTCGGTCGATTCTGACACCGTGATGTCACCCGGTTCGCTTGAAGCCTCTTTGCGCGGTGCAGGTGCGGCCACACGTGCGGTAGATGCCGTGTTACGAGGCGAAGCGCAAAACGCTTTTGCCGCTATTCGACCGCCTGGTCATCACGCCGAACACGCCACCGCTATGGGCTTTTGTTTTTTCAACAATGCCGCCATTGCCGCGCGTCATGCGCAGATAATACATGGCATTGGACGCGTTGCGATTATTGACTGGGATGTGCATCACGGCAATGGCACGCAGGATATTTTGTGGAGCGATGCGTCGATCATGTATTGCTCGACACATGAAATGCCGCTTTATCCCGGAACTGGCGCGCGTGATGAGCGCGGTGATCATGACACCATCGTCAATGCACCTTTGAATGCAGGGGATGGCGGTGAAATGTTTCGCGATGCTTTTGATCATGTGATCTTGCCGCGTCTTACACAATTTGCTCCCGAGCTTGTGATTATCTCAGCGGGCTTTGATGCGCATTGGCGCGACCCGCTTGCCAATATCAATCTTGAAGAGCGGGATTTCTCATGGGCAACGCGCCGACTAATGGACATTGCCGAAAAACATGCCGGCGGTCGCGTCGTATCGCTGCTTGAAGGCGGCTATGATCTTGAGGGTCTCTCGCGCTCCGTTGCCGTGCATGTGTCCGCGCTGATGGGACAGGGCGACGCGGTGTGATTCAATCACCCCTTATAGTTTCAAATCGTAAGTCGCCCATTTGGTTTTATCAGCGACTTTGTCATAGAGGCTGCGCGCGCGGTAATTATCCTCGGCCGTGATCCAGCGAATAACGCTCCAACCGCGTTGTTTGCCGATCTGCGCCACGGCTTCAATGAGCAAACGTGCAGCGCCCGAACCGCGCGATGCGGGTATCACAAAGAGATCATCGAGAAAGCCGCCTGTCGTTGCTGAAAGCGGGCGTGCGAAGGGCCGGAAATGGGTGAGGCCGATAAGCACGCCTTTCTCATCAACGGCTACCAGACCTTCGGCTTCATGCGCCTCATCAAAGAGCCACGACCACACTGTGTCGCGCATGTCTTGTGTCTGCGTGACTTTGTAGAATTCTGCATAGCCTTGATAAAGCACGTTCCATTGCGCGCGATCATTCTGTTCAACAGGACGAATAGTAATGGGCATTTAGTTTCTCTTCTTTATTAAACTTCAAGACCGTCCGAACAGTCGTTCCAGATCGGCGAGTTTGAGTTCGACATAAGTAGGGCGGCCATGATTGCATTGGCCTGAATTCGGTGTGGCTTCCATTTCGCGTAAGAGTGCATCCATCTCTTCAGGGCGAAGACGACGCCCCGCGCGTACGGAGTGATGACAGGCAAAAGTTTTGAGAACATGATCAAGACGCGCCTCAAGCGTCGCGCCCGTGCCCCATTCTTCGAAACTTTCGACAAGATCACGCACCGCGCCTTCAATATCTCCTTCGGCAAGTGATGCAGGAACTTCTGTGACCGAAACCGCACCCGGGCCGAAGGAGTCGATCGCCAATCCGAGATCTTCAAGGAGCTTTTGGTTAGACAGCAACCGATCAGCGGACACTGCATCAAGTTCGACAATAACCGGAATTAAAAGCAGTTGCCGCGCGAGTGATTTCTTTTCACGATCAAGTTTGAGCTTTTCATAAACAAGACGTTCATGCGCGGCATGTTGATCAACAAGCACCAATCCGTTTCTCGTTTGCGCAACAATATAGGTATCGTGAATCTGCGCGCGTGCAGCACCAAGCGGCTTATCGAGCATTTCATCGGAGGGGGCGGTAACGCCCGCACGCCGATCAACCGAAGGATAAGATAATGTTTCGAAGGCCGCTTGTGTGGCCTCACCAAAACCATCAGGACGAGACGGAGACTCCTGCCAAGTCCACGAAGCTGATGGCTTGGAATTTAAATAGTTGCTGCGATTTTGCGATAATGCGCTGAAGGCCCGTTGTGCAAGAGTTGATGTTGTGCGTCCGGCGTGTTGCAATACGTTGCGAATGGTTGACACAAGAAGGCCGCGCACAAGACCGGGATCACGAAAGCGCACTTCGCTTTTTGCCGGATGCACATTCACATCAACGAGATGCGGCGGCATCGTGATGATCAGAGCGGCAGCGGGATGACGTCCTGCGGGCAAGAGATCTTGATAGGCGGCTTTCAAAGCGCCAATCAACAAACGATCACGCACGGGGCGACCATTGACGATGAAATGAATATTATTTGCCGTCGGTCGATGATAAGTGCCAAGCCCCGCAAGTCCTGACAAGGTCACATCGTTACGGATCGCTTCGACAGCAATTGAATTCTCGGCAAAGTCTTTGCCGAGAATGAGTCCGGCGCGCCGTGCGAAGGCGTTGTCACCTGTCTCACTCGGGCAATCGAGAAGGGTTGAGCCATCGCTCACCAGAGTGAAGCGTATCTCCGGATGCGCAAGTGCCGTGCGCTTGATCATATCAGCGACGGCCTGCGCTTCAGCACGATCCGTCTTTAGAAATTTCAAACGCGCCGGTGTTGCGAAGAAAAGATCGGCGACATCGACGCGCGTGCCTTGCATCATTGCGACCGGCTTCACGTCGCCCTTGAGGCCCGCATCCACAGTGAGTGTTGAGCCGGTTGACGCGTCTTTCATGCGCGAGGCAATCGTCAAGCGTGCAACGGCGCCAATCGACGGGAGCGCTTCACCGCGAAAGCCTAATGTCGCAATGGCGAAGAGATTGCCGTCTGGAATTTTTGAAGTCGCGTGGCGTTCAACGGCGAGCGCAAGATCATTCTCGCTCATGCCCATACCATCATCGACGACACGAATGAGATCGCGTCCACCTGATGTGATAACAATCTCAATGTGATGAGCGTGAGCATCAATTGCATTTTCAACGAGTTCTTTAACCGCAGAGGCGGGCCGTTCAACGACTTCCCCTGCCGCGATACGGTCGATCAGAACAGGATCAAGTTTGCGAACGGACATCAACACCTCTGGGGCGGCCCGAATCGCGCATTCGTCGCCTTGAAACTAAGGATAAGGCACTTGGCCCCGTGAGCAAAGATTTGGCTGGCCGGAAGCGCTTAAACGCCGACCGGACGGCCCACAATCACTGTGAAGATCTCGCCTGTTCCGTAAACACGCTTGGCGACACGTACTGCATCTTGCTTGGTGACGGCGGCGACAAGGCCATTGCGTCGTTCCATATAATCAAGACCGAGATTTTCGACCTGCATATGGATGAGCTGATTGGCAAGCTTCGTCGAAGTGTCAAACCGCAAGGGCCATGAGCCGATTAGATATTTTTTTGCAATATCGAGTTCTTCATCATTCGGCCCATCACTCGCAAGCGAATTGATTTCAGCTTCGATGATTGCAAGCGATTCAGCGACGCGTTCATTCTTGGTTGATGTACCGCCCATATGGAGCGGGCCATAATCAAGCGGTGCCAATTGTGAGAAGACAGAATAAGCAAGCCCGCGCTTTTCACGCACTTCGCGGAAGAGGCGCGACGAAAACACGCCGCCGCCAAGAATATGATTCACAACGCTCGCGGTGACGAAATCCGGATCGCTTTGCTGAAGAGCAGGCCCGCCATAGCGGATCGAGCTCTGCGGAATATCAAGATCAACGATTTTACGCGTGCCGATCAGTTTCGGTGTCGCAACGGGGACCGGTGTGAGATGGGCTTTTGCGGGAAGTTTGCCAAAAATGGATTCAAGTTCAGCGGCCAGTGTCTTCGCATCAATCGCACCGACAACGGCAATCTTGAGTGTCTCTCGTGAAAAAATCTTATCGCGATAGGCGAGAAGATCATGGCGCGTAATTTTAGGAATGCTTTCGAAATTGCCTTTCACCGCCCGTGCATAGGCGTGACCTTCGAAGGCGTGCTCAAACCATGTGCGATTGGCGCGTGTATCCGGGTCATTCACTTCGTGGCGCAAGGACGCCAACATTTGCGCGCGTACACGTTCAACCGGCTCTTCGTCGAGGCGCGGTTCAGTGAGGGCTAAACGTACCATATCAAAAGCTTCAGCACGATGTTTTGAGAGCGTGCGGAGATGTCCGGTGATCAGATCGCGCGAGGCAGAAAACCCAAGCTCAATCGCATAATCATCAAGCCGATCATGAAAGGCGGCTGAGTCATAAGGGCCCGCACCTTCATCAAGAAGACCTGCAAGAAATGAGGCGGTGCCTGGTAAGTCTTCCGGATCTTGTGACGATCCGCCTCGCATCGCGATTTCCATCGCAATCAAAGGCACTGTGTAATCTTCAATCAACCAAGCTTCGATGCCGGATGCGGAGCGAACGGTTTGAATGCGCGAAGAGAGACTCGGTTTGATGGATGTGTCATTCATCACGCGGCCTCGTCTTTTATAAGATAGCCGGTCACCATGCGGTGGCGATTGAGGCATGTTTGTGCAGCTTTTTGCACGGCGGCTGCATCAACGGCTTCAATCGCATCGGGCCATGTCTTTACATCATCAACCGTTGAGCCGGTTGCAAGGGCTGATCCATACATGCGCGCAAGAGATGATTGGCTGTCTTGTGCATAAATAGCATCGGCAACAAGGCGCGTTTTAGCACGACGCAATTCACCCGCTTCAACCGGATGTTTTGCCATGTCCTCAAGTACGGCGAGCACACGCTCTTCCAAAGCTTCAAGCGTAATGCCCGGACGCGGAACGCCATAAACAAGAAGGCGTGAACGATCGACCGCTGTCGATTGATACCAAGCGCCCGCTGCCACAGCGACCGCTTCATCCATCACCAATTTGCGATGAAGACGACCAGTGCCCGACGCACCGATGAGTTGTACGAGAACTTCAAGCGCTTCTGCTTCGCCTTTGCTGGCTGTTGTATAACTCGGCACAAGCCAAGCGAGCTGCAAAGACGGTTGTTCGACTTTGGGGTCAGCGAGAGTCACACGCCGTGTCGATCGCGGATCGGGCTCACGCGGGCGCACGCGCACGGGCTTATCGCCACGCGCCGGAATTTTTCCATACGTCTCATTGGCGAGACTTACGACTTCATCTTTCGTGATATCACCCGCCACCACGAGAATGGCGTTCTCAGGCGTATAGAAGCGGCGATAATAAGTGAGCGCGTCTTCGCGGTTTAACCCTTCAATCTCGTGCATATAGCCGATGATCGGTTTGCCATAGGGATGATGCGTGAAAAGTGTTGCGGCGAGCGCTTCGCCTAATTCAGCTGCCGGATCAGTATCCGTGCGCATACGACGTTCTTCGATCACAACATCGCGTTCGGGATCAACAATTTCGTCTGTCAGCACGAGGCCGGTCATGCGATCAGCTTCGAAGTCCATCATGGTTTTCAGATGCTCGCGCGCGACGCGCTGATAATAAGCTGTATAATCAACCGAAGTGAAGGCGTTCTCTTGTCCGCCCAAAGCGGTCACAACATCGGAGAATTCACCCTGACGATGTTTCTCTGTGCCTTTGAACATGAGATGTTCAAGAAAATGTGCGATGCCTGATTTTCCAATCGGATCATCAGCCGAACCATTACGATACCACACCATATGTGTGACCACCGGCGTGCGATGATCGGGGATCACAACGATCTCAAGACCGTTCGCAAGCGTGACATGAGAAATATCCGGCCCGCCGCTCGGGGCGTCCTTCACAGCATTAGTCATGGAGTCTTCCTGTAGGAAAAGGACGAAACTGTCCTTACCAGAATTGATACCAGGGTTTTTGTGAAGCACCCGCTGCTACTGCGGCCGCTTCAATCTCTGGTGTGATCACAGCTTTTTTCGAAATATTTTTCGGCGGCGCCGTTAAAGCACGCGGACCGGAGTTTTCAGCCAGCGCATTATTTTGCGCTGCGACCTGTTTCATAATCTCGGAGGCCTTAGCCATTTCCTGCGGTGAGAGCGGCTTACTCGGATCGCTCGGCGGCATTACCGCGGTGCCCTGTTCTGCGGCCGCGCTCTCCGTCATGGGGCCTAAAAGCTTTGCAAAGAGCTCACCCTGCTCAAGGCCGTCCTCACCCTTTTTGGCCTTTTGCTTTTTGATGACATCAGGATCCTTTGGCCAAGCGGGGTCTGTGACGTCCGCCTTTTGCTTTGGCTTAGGGAGAGTTTTTGACGGCGGGACAACGAGAGGCGAGCGCTCCTGATATTGATCTTCATCAACATTATTGCCGCCTAGCATGTTCGAAATCGCGTCCATGAGGTCGCCTGCGCGGGCCGGAGCAGACATAACACCAACGCCCAAAACGGCCGACGCCAACAGGGCGGCAAGCGGAACCCTAACCATAAGGGAACGGATCATGGCAGTTTCTCCTGTGGAGGATGAGATGGACTTCGATCCGGATTACCTAACCATGAATCGGCCAAAAGCAAGGCGACGGCGGCAACAATGGCGGCATCCGCGATATTGAAGACGTACCAGCGCCAGTCGCCCCAATGAAGCAGAATAAAATCAACGACAGCGCCATAAGCGAGCCGGTCGATGGCATTTCCCAACGCGCCGCCAACAATGAGGCCAATAGCCAGTGCGGGTAAGGCCCGCCGCACACGGCGGAGCCAGATCAAAAAGCCTATAATCGCGATGGCGGAGAATAAAATTAGCCCATAGCGGCCAATTTCCTCATGTTGCTGCAGGAGCCCATAGGAAATGCCCCTGTTCCAGACAAGAACGAAGTCAAGAAAGGGCAGAACCGGAACCGCGCCCACCTGTTCGAGGTTCACGCTGTAAAGCATGATGCATTTCGTCGCCTGATCAGCAAGGAAAACGATGAGGGCGATCAAAAGACTGAGGCGACGAACGCCAAAAGGGAAGTGCCCGTCCTCGCGCATCTCCTCACTCACGCGCGCGCCTGCCATTCGCGCATGGCTTGTGCATCACGCGGGGTGATATCGGGGAAATCCTTGTCCGCAATTGACGCATCGAAGTAACGCCATGAGCGCGCGCATTTCACGCCCGATGCTTTCGCAGGAACCACAGCAACCCCGCCGATATCATCAAGCTTGAACGCATCTAAGGGCGCGACACCCGAGATGATCTCGATGTTGGATGTGATGCAAATGTCGGCGAAGTCGATGCTGGCAATGAGTGCGGCAAGATCTTTGTCCGCGATATATACTTTCGGTTCCGCTTCAAGCGAGGAGCCGATGCGCTTTTGCGCACGTTCGATTTCGAGTGCCCCTGTCACAACGCGGCGCACTTTGCGGATGGTCGCCCAGCGTGCCGCGAGCGCATCATCTTTCCATTCCGAGGGGATATGCGGGAAGGTTTCGAGATGTACGGACTCCGCATCTTTGTAACGCGAGAGCCATGCCTCTTCACCGGTAAAAACGAGGATCGGTGCGAGCCACAAGGTCACAGCGCGGAAGATTTCCTCGATGCAGGTGAGGGCCGAGCGCCGCGCCATGCTCGACTGCGGATCGCAATAGAGCGTGTCCTTGCGGATATCGAAATAGAAAGCCGAGAGTTCGGTGTTCAAAAACGCCGAAAGTTCTGTGATCACTTTACGATAATCATAAGTCTCATAGGCTTTTTGAATGATCG
>RFXE01000057.1 GCA_009921785.1 Alphaproteobacteria bacterium | reverse complement strand
TATTGTCCGAAGACATCTTTTTCCCACAGCGCACCGGTGATCATGATCGTGTAGAGCGCGAGTGTTTTGGCGAGGATCGAGAGATGCGCAGCAAAAGCACCTTCGCCCGTGATCAGCGTACGCATCACAAGGCCAAGGCTGATGAGGAAGATTAGAAATTGGACAGGCGCGAGGATCCCCTGAACAAGCGTCCAAGGTGACGAATCCCGCCTTTGCCGCTCAGCGTCCGTGTAGAGCTGCGGCTGCGGTGCCCCATGATGGCCGGGATCGGTCATCCAGATCCTCCCGAGGGCTCCTTCCGGCACGACTGACCGGCTTGACCCCCCATGGGAAAAAGCTAACCCTTGCCCTCTATATGTGTCAAGCAATGTTGACGTCTTATAAAAATGACATTTATGATGCGTGGGTGGACAGATGAGCGAAACATCTGTCCGCGGGAGACGATCTGCGTTATACTGTCACAGGCCGGGGTAGCCTGCTCTGGTTGCAGGCTGGGCCTCGTGGCGTGAGGCCGATGCACTCCGATCCCGTGTTCGGTCAATCGGAGCCGGATATCGTGCCCGTTTTCGGGCAGTTTGGGGGTTATCTGTGTCGACGTCCGATCATACGACGGACAGAGACGGCCAAGCCGGAGGCGGTATGGCTGGGTCTCAGCGCGACCCTTTTTCTGATCACTCTTATGGATATAGCGACGAATCGACCGGTTTTCTTACAGTTTCAGGCTCGAATCTCGATATTCGGGGGCATTTTGCCCGTCAGGATGCCGCTCTTCCCCTGCAGGGGCTCCTCGCCGAGACGATTGAAAAGGTCATCGTTCCCCGCTTACTCCTGAATTTTGGTGTGGATACCGCTGCCGTTGTTTCTGCCATTTCAGCCGGAACGCAGCTCGATCGGGACACGATTTCGGGCTTTTGCCGCCTTGTTGTGGGTGCGGATAGCCGGGACGCCTTCCGTTTTGTCGAGATCTTACTCGAGCGCGGTGTGAGCGTTGAATCCATTTTGCTCGATCTGATGGCTCCGGCCGCCCGGGTCATGGGCGAATTGTGGGAATCGGATCTGTGCAGTTTCGTAGACGTCACGGTCGGATTGGCTCGAATTCAGCAGATTACGAGGCAGATTCGCCCCTATGGCGTTGGAAATTTGGATATTTCGGACCAAAAGGGTGCAATTTTATTGGTACCGTCACCGGGTGAGCAACACACATTCGGCTTGAAGATTGTCGAGGAATTTTTCCTCCGCGACGGCTGGGATGTTGACTGTCTTCTGCGCGCGGGGGCCGAGGAAATCGCCGCCGCCGTCGCCGATAAACCCTATGATATCATTGGCTTGACCCTTGGTGGCCAACGCTTGCTCGAGCCCTTGCGCTCCGCTATCACGCTTTCGCGTTATCATTCCCTCAATCGGTCGATCAAAGTGATCATTGGTGGCGTTGGGCTCGCCGATTATCCGGATCTGAAGACCCTTGTGGAGGCGGATGCCTGTGTGGCGGATGTCAATGATGCCGTAATCCTCGCCAATTCCTGGGTTAGTAAGCCCGCCACAAGTTAACCAGTGTCAGTTTCGTGAACCAGAACCAGTCCATACAAAAGGGATCATCGCCGCTCGCCGGCCAGGGGATCGGAGCGCTTTCCGCCCATCTCGAAACGCTTGATCCGTCGGTAGCGGCTGCGGTTCTGTCCGCTTCAGGCGATATTGTCTTCACCATCAATCCGGAAGGCATCATCACGGATGGCGTCTTTGCTTCTGGCGATCTTCCGTCCGATTTTTTCATCGGCTGGCCCGGTAAAGCGCTCCTCGATACGGTTACGCTTGAAAGCCGCGTCAAAGTTTCTGAAATGCTTCAGGACGTGGCAACCGGACAGCCTCCGCGTTGGCGCCAAATCAATCATCCTTTGAAAGCGGGTGAGGATCTTCCCGTTCGCTATAAATTTATTCGCGTGGGACGTGATGGTCATGCGGTTGCAGTTGGGCGTGATATGCGCGCTGTCGCTTCAATGCAGCAGCGGCTCGTCTCCGCCGAATTGTCGATCGAGCAAGAATATGCGCGGCTTCGCCATATCGAGACGCGCTATCGTTTGCTGATGCAAGTTGCCACCGAAGCTTTGATTGTTGTCGATGGCCGTTCCGGACGTGTTGTTGAAGCCAATCCCGCAGCGGCGAATTTGCTCAATAAACAATTGCGACGCCTTGTGGGATCAGCCTTTACTGATGCGTTTTCGGGCGCGGATCTCGACAAAGTCACAGCGATGCTCGCGTCATTGCGTTCAGTCGGACGCGTTGATGATGTGGCGTTGACTTTAGGCGGTGAGCAACAAGCCGTAACAAGTGCGACGGTGTTCCGCGAGAATAACGCAGTGCTTTACTTGTTCCGTTTGTTCCCGCTTGCTGTTGGTGCGCGCGGTGTCGTAGTGCCTAAAACGCAATCGCAAACACTTGCTGCCGTTCAAGCCATGCCGGATGCCTTTGTGTTGACGGATTTGGATCGTCGCATCATCGCGACGAATGCCGCCTTCCTTGAAATCGTTCAATTGGGCAGCGAAGAGCAGGCGCGTGGTGAACCGCTCGACCGGTGGCTTGGCCGCGTCGGTGTCGATACCGGCCTTCTTTATTCAAGCGTGATTGAACATAAAATCATTCGCCAATTCTCCACAGTGCTTCGCGGACAATTCGGCACCGTGGAAGATGTGGAAGTCTCAGGCGTGGCGGTAAAAGACTCAGACCCTGCTGTGATCGGCTTCACAATCCGCCGCGTCGCCCGCCGTGTAGCAACCGATGATCCAGGCAAGCGCAGCCTCCTGCGTTCGGTCGATGAGATGACCAAACTGGTCGGCAAAGTCCCGCTCAAAGATCTGGTGCGTGAAACGACCGACATTATCGAGCGGCTCTGCATTGAGGCGGCGCTTCAGCTCAATGATAATAACCGTGCAAGCTCCGCTGACATGCTCGGGCTCAGCCGTCAGAGCCTCTATGTGAAGCTCCATCGTCACGGCATTGAGGAAAAGGGCGGATCGGAAAAGGACTAATCTTTCCGTCAGCTTGAATTGACAGAAAAAACTGTCAGGCATACCGTCTCGCTATGGTGAATTCGGTCTCTACGCGCTCGACCTTCGCGCTGCCAGCGCCTTCGGCTATTCTTGAGCTCTTGAAGCCGATTACGTGGTTCGCGCCGATGTGGGCGTTTGGCTGCGGTGTTGTGTCCTCCGGCGTTCCCGTTCTCGAGCATCTCGATCTTTTGGCGCTAGGTGTGGCGCTGTCCGGTCCGCTCGTCTGCGGCACGAGCCA
Organism: Alphaproteobacteria bacterium; assembly: GCA_009921785.1. Taxonomy (GTDB): domain Bacteria; phylum Pseudomonadota; class Alphaproteobacteria; order Rhizobiales; family Beijerinckiaceae; genus CAIUPE01. Next base: position 6,233 of record RFXE01000057.1, on the reverse strand, counting down.
GGCGGTCAATGACTGGTATGATCGCCATGTTGATGCCCTCAACGAACCGAACCGTCCGATTCCCTCAGGCCGTATCCCCGGACGCTGGGGTCTTGCCATCGGCATTATCTGGAGCGGCGTGTCGCTGATTGTCGCCGCGCTGCTTGGGCAAGCGGTGTTCTGGGCGGCGGTCTTCGGACTTATTGCGGCTTGGGCCTATAGCGCGCCGCCGGTGCGATTGAAGCGCAATGGATGGTGGGGCAACGCGGCTGTTGGTCTTTGCTATGAGGGGTTGCCTTGGTTCACGGGTGCGGCCGCGTTGCAAGGTGGTGTGCCTTCAACGCCGATTCTCCTGCTCGCGCTGCTCTACAGCATCGGCGCGCATGGCATCATGACGCTCAATGATTTCAAATCGGTCGAAGGCGATCTCAAAATGGGGATCGGCTCATTGCCGGCAAAGCTCGGCGTTGAGCGCGCCGCTTTATTGGCCTGCGCCGTGATGGCGGTACCGCAGATTATCGTCATCGCTTTGCTGAATTCTTGGGACCGTCCTTATCACGCGCTTGGTGTTGTGGCCTTGCTGATTGCGCAGGGCTTTCTCATGCGGCGTCTCTTGAAAGATCCGAAAGGCCAAGCGGCTTTCTATAATGCAACCGGCACAACGCTTTATGTGCTCGGCATGTTGGTTTCGGCTTTTGCTGTTCGTAGCATAGCAGGAGGATAGGATGGCGAGCGCACATCTCGGCTGGTTCGGTATCATTCGCGTTGGCCTTGTTCAGGCTGCTTTAGGCGGCATTGTCGTGCTCACAACTTCAACCATCAATCGTTTGATGATTGTCGAATTGGCTTTGCCCGCACTCGTGCCGGGCTTGCTCGTGACATGGCATTACGCGTTGCAAGTCCTTCGTCCGCGGTGGGGTCATGGATCTGATCAGGGTGCGCGCCGTACGCCGTGGATCATCGGCGGTATGGCTATTCTCGCATTGGGTGGGGCGCTGGCGTCTTTGTCTGTCGGTTTGACCGCCTCTTCGGCAATTATCGGTTTAGGTGTAGCCTTTATCGCATTCACTTTAATCGGTATCGGTGTTGGTGCAGCGGGAACATCTTTGCTGATTTTTCTTGCCAGTCATGTTGAGCGCGAGAAACGCGCGGCTGCGGCAACAATTGTCTGGATCATGATGATTGTTGGCTTTATTTTGACATCAGCCTTTGTCGGACATTTTCTTGATCCATTCAGCCCGATGCGGCTTGTGTCTCTCGCCAGTGCGATTTGCGGCATTGCCTTTTTGATTTCATTGATCGCGCTCTATCGGCTTGAGCCGCAGCAAAAACTAAAGACGGTTGCAGAATCGACTGAGGGCGCAGCGAAGCCAGAATTTCGTGAGGCCTTCTCGCATGTGTGGCGTATGGCGGAAGCGCGGCGCTTTGCTATTTTCGTGTTTATCTCGATGCTTGCCTATAGCGCGCAGGATCTCATTCTCGAACCTTTTGCAGCCCTTCGCTTCGGATTAACGCCGGGGCAAACCGCCTCCCTTTCCGGTATGCAGAATGGCGGCGTTTTGATGGGCATGATTTTGGTTGGTGTTTTAGCAACTCTCTTCAACCGCAATCGATTCATGGAATTGCGCAATTGGGTCATGCTGGGTTGTTTTGGATCATCTCTCGCATTGATCGGTCTTGTTGTCGCGGCTCGTATGGGCCCGCCTTGGCCAATTTCGGCTTCTGTTTTTGCTTTGGGTTTCGCCAATGGCGTTTATGCGGTGGCGGCCATTGGATCGATGTTCTCATCGGCGCGCGCAGAGGGTGCCGAGCATGAAGGTCTGCGCATGGGTTTGTTCGGCGCGGCACAAGCGGTTGCGTTCGGTTTAGGTGGCGTCGCGGGAACGGGTCTCTCAGATTTTTTCCGCATCTTTATGGACGCGCCGGAAATTGCTTACGCGTCCGTCTTTGCCCTTGAAGCCCTGTTATTTGTGATTGCTGCATGGCTCGCCACATCGATTGGTCGCCATGCTGCACAGTCAGAAAATCAAAATCCGCTTGTTCTTGCAGCGGGCCATGAAATCGGCGTGGAGGGACGTTGACATGACATCGCATCTTCAGAATGAGTCAAACATTTTCGATGTTGTCGTGATTGGTGGTGGCCCTTCGGGCGCAACCGCTGCTGATGATCTTGCACGTGCGGGCCGCAGTGTTGCATTGCTTGATCGTGCAGGGCGCATCAAACCTTGTGGCGGGGCTATTCCGCCGCGTCTCATTCGTGATTTTTCAATTCCCGATGAGTTGATTGTTGCAAGAGTCAATTGCGCGCGCATCGTGTCGCCATCAGGTCGTCATGTCGATATGCCTGTTGAAGGTTCTTATGTTGGTATGGTTGATCGCGATCATTTTGATGAATGGTTGCGGGAACGCGCAGCAGCATCGGGCGCGCATCGCATGACGGGTACTTATGAGCGTTTTGAGCGCGAAGGCGATGGCACGCCGCGTATCATTTATAAAAATGCAGACGGTCAAGAAGCCTCGATTACAGCGCGTCTCGTGATTGGCGCTGACGGCGCTTTGTCAAAAGTCGCGCGCGATACAATTCGTGGCGGTGATCGTATGCCTTATGTCTTTGCTTATCACGAGATTGTTAAAGCCCCTCAGTCTGATAGTGCCGCCTATGAGTCCGCACGTTGTGATGTATATTATCGCGGAACATTATCGCCTGATTTCTATGCCTGGGTGTTTCCGCATGGATCGACGATGAGCATTGGCACAGGCAGCGCCAATAAAGGTTTTTCTTTGAAAGGATCGGTAGCGGCGTTGCGCCGTGATGCGGGCTTCGCGTCGCTTGAAACGATTCGCAAAGAAGGTGCGCCGATTCCTTTGAAACCATTAAAGCGGTGGGACAATGGCCGCGATGTTCTCCTCGCGGGCGATGCGGCAGGTGTCGTTGCACCGGCATCAGGTGAGGGGATTTATTATGCGATGCTTGGTGGGCGTTTGGCGGCTGAGGCGGTGGAAGCCTGTCTCGTCACTGGTGATGCGCGCGCATTACAACATGCGCGCAAAGCCTTCATGAAAGATCATGGACGCGTGTTTTTCATTCTCGGGATCATGCAGAAATTCTGGTATCGCACAGATGGATTGCGTGAACGTTTTGTATCCATGTGCGCCGATAAAGATGTGCAACGTTTAACGTGGCAGTCTTACACGGAAAAGAAACTCGTGCGCGCTGATCCGCTTGCGCATGTGAAGATCTTCTTCAAGGACATGGCGCATCTTCTGGGGTTGGTGAAACCGGCATGATCGATTTCGATCCCGGTTATCTTACGGCCTTGGCGGGCTCTGCGGCGGCGGCCATTCTTGTGGCGGGCGCAGGCGGTTTCATGACCGATACGGGGCCTTGGTATCGCTCGATGAAGTTTCCCGGATGGAAGCCGCCGGATTGGGCCTTTGGTCCGATTTGGACGCTCGTTCTAGTCTGTGCCACGCTTGGCGCGGCGAAGGGGCTTCAGGCCGCGCCGGATGCCGATACCTATTGGCAATGTGTGGTGGTTCTCGGCGTGAATGCGGGACTCAATATTCTTTGGAATGCGATCTTCTTCGCGATGCGCCGCCCGGACTGGGCCTTTGTTGAAGTGATCATTTTTTGGTTGTCCATTCTTGCGGTCATGATCGTGCTCGGAAGCCATTCATTGGCCGCGGCTCTCTATTTTTTGCCCTATCTCGTCTGGGTCGCTATCGCGAGCTTGTTGAATTGGCGGATTGTTGTCCTCAATCGCCCTTTTGGAGCCGTGCAGCATGATTGAGGACTTTGTTGCGAGCGGCCACGCCGCCGATCTTATCGTTGCTGTAATGGCGATTGAGGCGGTCTTTCTTGGCCTTTTTCTTCGAAAAAAAGGCCTATCGCGCCTCATTCCCGGATTTTGGGCAGCGCTACTCGCCGGAGCGGCGCTGGTGCTGGCCTTACGCGTCGCCCTTACGGGGGGCAGTTTGGGTGTGATCGCTTTGTGTATGGGGGCAAGCTTTATCGCTCACTTAATTGAGCTCAGCCTGAAGATTGTTTCGGCTCGGACTAATCCGGACTATGAGGGGCGCGCGTAAGATGGTGTCGTCTGACAAAACGGCCGACTTCAGGAAGGAAGATGCCCATGTCCAAGATTCTAGTTCTCTCGTCGCTTGCAGCAGTGCTTATGGCCGCCACCCCCGCATTCGCGGATGGCGATGCCGCCGCTGGCGAGAAAGTGTTTATCAAGTGCAAGGCCTGCCACGAGAACGAGCAGGGTGTGAACAAGATCGGCCCGACGCTGAAGGGCGTGGTTGGCCGCAAGGGCGCCTCAGTCGAGGGTTACTCCTATTCGGACGGCGCGAAGGCCAAGTCAGCGGAAGGTCTCGTCTGGGACGAGGCGACGCTTGCTGCCTATCTTCCCGATCCCAAGGCTTATGTTCCCGGCACGAAGATGGCCTTCGCTGGTTTGAAAAACCCGCAGGAAGTGGCCGACGTGATCGCTTATCTCAAGACCAAGCCGTAAAAGGTCTTTTTGAATTTCCGTCATGCGGCGCTTCGCTTCGGAGTGCCGAATGACCGATATCGAACAACGTAAACGCGATCATATCGATATCGTGCTTTCGGGCGCTGCCCGACATAGCGCCTCTGCCGGTTTTGACGGCATTGCGTTTGAGCACAACGCGCTTCCCGAATTGTCTTTTGACGCGGTTGATCTTTCGACGCGTTTTCTCGGCAAGACGCTCAAAATTCCATTTCTCGCTTCATCGATGACAGGTGGCCCCGCTGATTCTGATCGCATCAATCGTGCGATTGCGGAAGCGGCCGAACATTGTGGCTTTGCGATGGGTGTCGGCTCACAGCGTATCGCGCTTTCAGGCGGTAAGGCGCATGGGCTTGATCGCCATTTGCGCGACTACGCGCCGACCATTCCGATCTATGCCAATCTCGGTGCCGTGCAGCTCGTAAACGGCATGGGCCTTGATCATGCACGCCGCGCCGTTGACGAGATTGGCGCGGATGCTTTGATCCTGCATCTCAATCCGGTTCAGGAAGTTTTGCAAAAAGACGGCGATCATGATTGGCGCGGTGTAACACAGGCGATTGCCGAGCTTGTTCCCAAACTCGCAAAGCCCATTATTGTGAAAGAAGTCGGCTTTGGCATTTCGGGTGATGTCGCGCGGCGCTTACTCGAATGCGGTGTCGCGGCCATCGATGTCGCGGGCGCAGGCGGAACAAGTTGGGCGGCTGTTGAAGGTCGTCGTGCGCCTGATCAACCAACGCATGATCTCGGTGAGTTATTTCGTGACTGGGGCATTCCGACGGTTGATTCGCTCGCGTCTCTTCACGCGCGCTTTCCCGATCTGTCATTGATCGCTTCCGGCGGCGTGCGAAACGGACTTGATGCCGCGAAAGCAATTCGCCTAGGTGCTGATCTTGTTGGTCAAGCGGCTGCGCTCTTATCGCCCGCGATGAAGGGCACAGAAGCGGTCATCGGGCATGTTGAATTTTTTGCCCGCGCTTTGCGCTTGGCGTGCTTCGCCACAGGCTCAAAAGATCTACGCGCGTTGCGGAAAGCGCCTTTGCGCAATTGAGTAAACGCTCTCTTTTTATTTTTATTTCATTCGTTATTGCGAGTGGGAGCGAAGCAATCCAGCTAATGGTTGTTATAAACGCCGCGGCACGATTGCGCTCTTTCTTGAATCACCAGCTGTCATTGCTTCGCGTTCGCTCGCAATGACGGGTAATAAAAAGACGCCGAAGCTTTCGCTCCCAGTAATACAGATCAAAAAAAACGCCGGAGCTTTCGCTCCGGCGCAAGTCGCCTGGGTGGAACAACCGCTCAGGGATTAGGTTGGCGCAGCTCCTCGTAGTCCTTGACCATCGCTGCCCCATAAAGAGGTTTGTAGACGCCTTGGTGGCAGGTTGCGCAATTGACTTTCGCAACATCGCCCGAAGGCCCGAGTCGCTCTTTCGGGAAAACCGATTGGAGCGAACCGAGATAGGTTTCATTCACTTCACTGACCATGTGAATGCCATGCCATGCTGTGACACGTTGTGGACGGCTTTCAGCCCATGACGCGAATTGCCGTGAGTTGTGGCAATAAGTGCAGTTCACACCAAGCGCTGTCGAGAGATGCATCATCAGCGCATAAGTGGTCTCTGTGTCATGGATCGAGGCTTTGCTCGTGCCTTCCGGAAGAGCCGTTGTGGCGTCGACGCGGATATTGGCACCCTTCGCTAAGAGTGGCGTGAAGGGATCATA
>RFXE01000056.1 GCA_009921785.1 Alphaproteobacteria bacterium | reverse complement strand
CGCGGCACGCACCGCATGCATTGCGATTTTGCCTTTTGGGTGGGCGGAACGCATCAGAACGCGCGTCATGTCACAGAGCTTGAAGCCTTGCCCGGTGCCGCAGGGATTAAAGTTTTTATGGGCTCATCAACGGGATCGCTTCTTGTTGAGGATGATGAAGGCGTAGCGGCGATCTTAAAAAACACACGACGTCGCGCCGCCTTTCATTCTGAAGATGAAATGATGTTGCGCGAGCGTAAAAATCTTTGTGTTGAAGGCGATCCCTCATCGCATCCGGTGTGGCGTTCGCCTGAAGTGGCGATGCGATGCACGGAACGTCTTGTCCGTATCGCTACAAAAGCTGGCGCACGCATCCATGTGCTTCATATTTCAACGGCAGAAGAGATTGAATATTTGCGCCATCATAAAGATGTCGCGAGCTGCGAAGTAACGCCGCATCATCTCACCCTTGATGGCGATGAGGCCTATCATCGATTGGGAACGCTCGTGCAGATGAACCCGCCTGTGCGCGGTAAAGCGGTGCGCGAAGCCTTGTGGCGCGGTGTTGCCAATGGCACGGCCGATATTCTGGGCTCTGATCACGCGCCGCATACGCGCGAGGAAAAATCAAAGCCCTATCCAAATTCACCCTCCGGCATGACGGGTGTTCAGACGCTTGTGCCGATGATGCTCGATCATGTTAATGCAGGACGTCTCACGCTTGAGCGTTTTGTCGACATGACGAGCGCGGGCCCGATGCGTTTATTCGGTATTGCGGGTAAGGGTCGTATCGCTGCAGGCTATGACGCTGATTTCACGATTGTCGATTTGAAACGACAGGCCAAGATAAGCGATCAATGGATCCGGTCGAAATGCGGCTGGACGCCTTATGATGGCGTAAGCGTTACCGGATGGCCTGTGGGCACAATTGTGCGTGGTCATCGTGTGATGTGGGATGGTGATCTCGTTGCGCCTGCGCGTGGTGAGGCCGTGCGGTTTCACGACACATTGCCAAAGCAATAAGGTTCACCCGACCCCTTGCCCCTCCCCTTCGAGGGGAGGGGAAAATAGAAGAGCAAAGCAATTCTATTGGGGTAGGGTGTATTGATGAAGTCAATGAACTTCGTTGTCCCGTATTCATAAACACTCATAAATAAAAACTCCCCACTCTTGCGAGAGGGGAGTTTGGGAGGTGTTTTAACACTGTGAAGGCGCGCTTTATTCTTTGCGCGCCCTCAAGCGCAAGTTTACTTGATGCCGAGAATGCTTTCAGCGCTCACATAAGGAAGCTTCAAAGCTTTTGCGACGGGCTCGCAGGTCACGTGCCCTTCATGGACATTGAGACCATTGCGCAGATGCGGATCGTCGATCAGCGCCTTCTTCCAGCCTTTATTGGCAAGCGCCAAAGCGAAGGGCAGTGTGCCATTATTAAGCGCGAATGTGGAGGTGCGTGCAACTGCACCCGGCATATTGGCAACGCAATAATGAATCACGCCATCTACAACATAAGTCGGATTGGCGTGTGTTGTCGCCTTCGATGTTTCGCAGCATCCGCCTTGGTCAATCGCCACGTCAACGATCACCGAACCTTGCTTCATCGTCTTCAGCATTTTCTTTGTGATGAGCTTAGGCGCGGCAGCACCAGGGATCAACACGCAACCGATCACGAGATCTGCCGTCTTCACGCTGTCTTCAACCGCTTGGCGCGTTGAGTAAACCGTACGCACCGCGCCGTTGAATTGCACAGCGATGCGCTTCAACACGTCCACCGAGCGATCAACAACGGTGACATTCGCGCCCATGCCGAGTGCGATCTGCGCGGCATGTGTACCTGACACACCGCCGCCGAGCACAACAACATTGGCCGCGGGAACGCCCGGTACGCCACCGAGCAGAATACCGAGACCGCCCTGCGCCTTTTCAAGGCAATGGGCGCCCATTTGCGGCGCAAGACGACCGGCAACTTCTGACATCGGAGTCAAAAGCGGCAAGCCACCCGTTGCCGATGTCACCGTTTCATAAGCGATGCAGGTTGCGCCAGATTTGATGAGATCTTTGGTTTGTGCCGGATCGGGCGCGAGGTGAAGATAGGTGAAAAGGATCTGGCCTTTTCTGAGCCGCGCACGTTCAGCCGCCTGTGGTTCTTTGACCTTCACGATCATGTCCGCCTTGGCGAAAATCTTTTCGACATTCTTTTCGATTGTTGCGCCGGCAGCGACATAATCCGCATCCGCACAACCAGCACCGAGGCCTGCACCAGCTTCAACAATCACTTTGTGACCGGCATGAATGAGTTCTGAGACCGAGTTGGGCACCAGACCCACACGGAATTCATTGTTCTTGATCTCTTTTGGAACGCCAATAAGCATCAAACCCTCCCTTTTCCGGCCCTTTGGCCGCCTTGGAGAGAGACTTTCACGAAGTGGGCGGCACTTCATGCGAAAATCCTCTCGCCAGCATTATCAAATTCGAATATTATTCCTCTAAACTGAGATATCTCGGAGAAATATTCGAATGATTGAGATCGACGCGCGTGATCGTGCGATTCTCCGGATCCTGCAGGACCATGCCGGTATGACCAATGCGGAGCTGGCTGAACGGGTGAATTTGTCGCCCTCAGCCTGTTTGCGACGCGTGACCTTGCTCGAGGAGCGCGGGCTTATGCGGGCCAAAGTGACGCTGCTTGATGAAGATGCAGTAGGGCTCTCGGGCACAGCCTTTATCTCGGTGACACTTGACCAACAGGGGCGGGACAGTCTCGATCATTTCGAGGCGGCTGTGGCGGCTCATCCGGAAATTCTCGAATGTTATTTGATCGCCGGGAGTGCCGATTATCTTTTGCGCGTCGTCTATGCTGATACGGCCGATTTCGAGCGGATCCACCGCGCGGTGGTGACGCGTTTGCCCGGTGTAGTTCGCGTGCAATCAACTTTGGCGCTTAGAACCGTGAAACGGACGACCGCTTTACCGATCTGACCGCTTGCCTTTGCGGGGGGCTTTGCCCGATAGTCGCAAGGTCAATTTAATGGAGCGTTGAGTCGCGTGGCCCCGTCTATTCCCCCGGATATTGCTGATCTTCCTTTCGAAAAGGCGCTGGCCGAGCTTGAAAATATTGTAGGCCGCCTTGAGAAAGGCGATGTGCCGCTCGAGGAATCGATTTCGCTTTATGCGCGCGGTGACGCTTTGCGGGCGCAATGCGAGACCTTGTTGAAAAAAGCCGAGGCGAAAATCGAGAAAATTGCGCTCGATTCACAAGGCAAGCCCACAGGCACGACACCGCTCGACGCCAACTGACAGCTTAAACGCCCAGAAGGCATAGACGCAAACAGCGTCTTGCAGCGCATAGGCTTGAAGCGCGCGGGCAAAAGCGCGACATCCTTATTCAATGAAACAAGGATGTGGTCCCATGTCTTCAGCGATACATGATGATCCGACGCCGGGTGATGCGTGGAGTTGCGACGCGATTGAAAGCGTCATCGTGCCGCGCGCGCGCGATCTTGGTGGATTCTCCGTGCGTCGTGCTTTGCCGTCAGCGCGCAAGCAGATGGTCGGACCTTTCATATTTTTTGATGAGATGGGTCCCGCTGAATTTTTGCTCGGCCAAGGCATCGATATTCGCCCGCATCCGCATATCGGTCTTTCAACGGTCACTTATCTTTTTGATGGGTCACTGATGCATCGTGACTCGCTTGGTGTTGTGCAGGAGATCAAACCCGGCGCGGTGAATGTCATGACATCGGGACGTGGTATCGTTCATTCGGAACGAACAGGTTTGGAAACACGCGCGGCGACGTCTCGGCTCTTCGGTATTCAGACATGGGTGGCGCTCCCGAAAACGCATGAAGAAAGCGATCCGGCATTCGATCATATTGATCAAGCCGAATTGCCGCGCATTACGGGCGAAGGCAAAACTGTGCGCCTCATCATGGGCTCTCTCTATGGTGAGACATCGCCTGTTAAATTTCCGTGGGATATTTTTTATGCAGAAGCGGTGCTCGCGCCGGGTGCGGTGCTGCCGCTCGATCCTGCTTATGATGAACGCGCCGTCTATGTTGTGTCTGGTGAAATCGATATTGCGGGCGATGTGTTTGGCCCCGGTCGCTTACTGATCTTCAAGCCGGGGGACCGGATTTCGATTTTGGCCACAAGCCATGCCCGTATCATGCTTCTCGGCGGTGAGCCGATGGATGGTCCGCGTCATATCTGGTGGAATTTTGTGTCGTCGCGCAAGGAGCGCATCGATCAGGCCAAGGCCGAATGGCGCAGCGGTAAATTTTCTTCCGTGCCGGGCGAGCATGAATTCATTCCGTTGCCAGAGTAACAGGCATAGACAGGGTGGACCTGCTTCGCGTAAAGCGGGCTTATGAACCAAGCGAAACGCGCCGATCTCTTTCTTGTCGAACGCGGCTTTTATGAAAGCCGGGCGCGGGCGCAAGCCGCTATCGCCGCCGGACTCGTGCGCGTGAATGGCGAAGCTTTGACGAAGGCCTCGCGTGTTATTGATGCCGCCGCCGCCATCGAAGCAGAAGCCGAACATCCTTATGTATCGCGCGGCGGAGTAAAACTCGCGGCAGCCCTTGATCATTTTACGATTGATCCGAAAGATCGCATCTGTCTCGATGTGGGTGCTTCGACGGGGGGCTTTACAGATCTCCTTTTAAAACGCGGTGCGCGCTTTATTCATGCCATTGATGTGGGTCATGATCAGTTTCATCCGTCCTTGCGCGATGATCCGCGTGTTCAATTGCGTGAAGGCTGCGATGCGAGAAATCTTTCACGTGAGGATTTCAAAGAAGCACCCTCACTGATTGTGATGGATGTGAGTTTTATTTCGCTCACACTCATCATTCCGAAAATTCTTCCCCTCGCGACGTCTCCGTCTTTTCTTGTAGCGTTGATCAAACCGCAATTTGAAGTGGGGCGCGGAGCGCTAAAAAAAGGTATCGTTCGTGATGATGCCGCGCGACAGGACTCGGTCACGCGTGTGACTGAAACAATCGAGCACGAAGGCTGGACTATTAAAGGTGTTATTCCATCACCGATTGCAGGCGGTGATGGCAATATCGAATATCTCGTGGCGGCGGAGCGCATCTCATGACGCAACGCGTGACGATTGAGCGGATCGGAGCAAAGGGTGATGGTGTCGCCGAGACAGGCGCAGGGCCCCTGTTTATTCCGCGCGGTATTCCCGGCGATGTGTTCAGAATTGATCATAACGCAAGCACCGACGAGATGTTGCAACTTGAGACGCCGTCACCTTATCGTGTGAAGGCGCTTTGTTCTGTTTTCGGACAATGTGGCGGATGCGCTATCCAAGAGGCGGATCAGAAAACCTATGCGCAGTGGAAGACGGGGCTTGTCACTGCTGCGTTGGCGCCTCTTGGCCTTTCTGATCATGTTGGCGATTTCATTGATGCGCATGGTGCGGGGCGTCGTCGGGTGACATTTCATGCGCGACGTCGTGATGGCGATATTGTGATTGGATTCATGCGTGCAAAATCGCATGACGTCATTGATCTTCACTCATGTCCTTTGCTTGTTCCACAATTGCAGGACAGCGCGCTGCGCCTGAAGCCGCTCGCAAGACTGCTCCTTAAAAGTGATAAGCCGATTGATATAGCGGTGACCGCAACTGCAAATGGACTCGATGTCGATTTGCGCGGGCATGGCCCGGCTTCACCCGATTTGCGGATGAAACTCACGCGGGAAGCGGAGTTGCTTGATCTCGCGCGCCTCTCTTTGCATGGCGATATTATTGTTGAGCGCCGCGCGCCCCAGATCGCAATTGGCAAAGCCAGCGCGATCTTGCCGCCTGGATGTTTTTTGCAAGCGACGGAAACGGGTGAAGGCGCTTTGCAACGTGCTGTGCTTTCACATTTGAAAGACGCGCGCAAAGTGGCTGATCTTTTTGCAGGGATCGGCACATTCGCTTTGCGTCTTGCCGAGCACGCGTCTGTTCACGCGGTTGAAAATGAACCCGCATCAATCAACGCGCTCGCCCGCGCAACACGTGATGTTTCGGGCTTGAAACCGGTCACGGTTGAAACGCGTGATCTCTTTCGGCGTCCGCTCGTTCCCTTGGAACTCAACGCCTTTGATCATGTGGTGATTGATCCGCCGCGTGCGGGGGCGGAGGCGCAAATGCGGATGTTGGCCTCTTCGCGTGTGTCTCGAGTAATTTCTGTATCCTGCCATCTCGGAAGTTTTGTGCGCGATGCCGCGCTTCTTCTTGCGGGGGGCTATCAACTCGGTAAAGTAACGGTCATTGATCAGTTCCGTCATTCGACACATTGCGAGCTTGTCGGGATTTTTGAACGCGAAACAGAGCGGGCCAAGCCCAAGCGTCGGTTGTTAGGGTAGGGGATGAGCGACATGATGCCTGATCGCGAAAAAGTGATTGCTGGATTATCGGCGCTGATCGGCACATCTCATGTCATCACTGATGACGTGACGATGGCGCCTTATCTCACGGATTGGCGCAAGCGCTATACGGGCCGCGCGCTGTGTGTGGTGCGTCCGGCGTCAACTGATGACGTGATCGCGGTGATGCGTTTTGCAAAAGAGCATCACTGCGCGGTTGTTCCGCAAGGCGGTAATACGGGACTTGTCGGCGGCAGCGTACCGCTCGGACGTGGCGATGAAATTCTTTTATCGTTCCAGCGGATGAATCACATTCGCTCGCTGGATCCTGATTCCGATACTGTCATTGTCGAAGCCGGCGCAACACTTGCTGCCCTTCAAGAAAAGGCCGAGGAGGTTGGACGGCTTTTTCCTTTGTCACTTGCCTCGGAAGGTACAGCGACGGTGGGCGGCACAATTGCGACCAATGCTGGTGGCACTGCCGCGCTCGTTTACGGAACAATGCGTGATCTTGTGCTCGGTCTTGAAATCGTCTTGCCGGATGGAACACTTCTCAACACGCTCACAACATTGCGCAAAGATAATACAGGTTATCATCTCGCATCGCTCTTTATGGGGGCGGAAGGTACGCTGGGTGTAATCACAGCGGCGAGCCTGAAACTCTTTCCTTTACCACGTGCGCGCAGCGCTGCTTTTTGTGGCCTCAAATCGCCAAGTGATGCGTTCAAACTCTTCAAACATTTGAAGCATCGCGCGGGGCCGTCTTTAACAACGTTTGAGCTGATGCCTCGTTTTGCAATCGACATCGCGTTAAAACATATTCCGGGATTACGTGATCCTTTATCCGAACCGCATGAGTGGTATGTGATGCCGGAATTTTCGTCTTTCGTGTCAGATGATGCGCAAGAGATTGCGGCAACATTGCTCGGAGAAGCGCTTGACGCTGACATTGTTAGTGACGCCGTGATTTCCGAGTCACTCGCGCAGCGGGAAAGTTTCTGGGCCATTCGTGAAAATATTCCCGAGGCGCAATTACGCGAAGGCCCCTCGATCAAGCATGATATCTCGGTGCCGCTTGCGGATATTCCTGAGTTCATCGATGTCGTTTGCGCAGAGCTTTTGACAGCGCTTCCTGGAATTCGGCCTTGTGTGTTTGGTCATGTGGGCGATGGCAATCTTCATTTTAACTTGCAAGCGCCGGTCGGCATGGATGAAAAAACTTACACGACTCACGCCGAGCGTATTCATGCGATTGTCTATCGTCATGTAGGGACGATGAAGGGATCAGTGTCAGCAGAACATGGCATTGGTCAGGTAAAGCGGTCACAACTGGCCGCCACAAAAGATCCGCAAGCGCTTGATATGATGCGCAAGATCAAGGCGGTGATCGATCCGGACGGCCGGATGAATCCGGGTAAAGTGCTTTAAGAGAAAGCTGAATAAGTGTGAGGTGCTTGGTGATCCCCCTACCCCAATAGGATCACTTCGCTCTCCTATTTTCCCATCCCCTCGAGGGGGAGGGGTAAGGGGTGGGGTGAATATTGTAGTCTTCAAAACATGAAGTGAGTCAAAGTTGAACCACTAATGGTGTTTAAGATAAATTCGGTGCTTTAAAACAAACTCGCCTGACCATCGGATTTATCTTTTTTGCGCGGAAGCTTTTTCTGAACCACTTCATCCGATTCGATTTTTCCTCGACGCGGATCAAAGGCCTCAATCATAAGAAGATCATCAGCGGCTGGCTTCATGAGATGTGCGATTTTTTCTGGCGGATTCATTTCAGCCTCAAGCCAGATCGAAAAATCCTTTTCATCAAGAATAACGGGCATACGGTTGTGCAAAGCGCTCACTGTCCCATTCGCATCGGTCGTAACGATGGTTGCGGTATCAATCTCTGAACCATTAGGGTGGATATAGGTTTCCCATAGGCCCGCCATTGCAAAAACTTTGTGATCTTTGCGCATAATCCGATGAGGAATTTTTACTTTACCCTGATGCGCCCATTCATAAAACCAATCGGCGGGAATGAGACAACGGCGATGGCGTGCGGCTGAACGAAAAGCGGGTTTAGTCGCGAGTGTTTCACTGCGCGCATTAAAGAGTGTCGGAAAATTTTCAGTGTCCTTCACCCATGACGGCATGAGACCCCATCTCATTAAACGAAAATGGCGTTTACCATTTTCAAAAGTCACAACGGCAACAGGGTCTGTCGGCGCAATATTCTGGCGCGGCGGAAAATTTGGCATGTCTTCATAGCCAAAGAGCGCCTTCACATCAGCAGGCGTTACGGTGAGGGCAAATCGTCCGCACATCGCTCTGTATTCTCAGGCGTCGAGGACGGCGTCGATTGTGGATAAAGCGGACGCTGCCTCTTTAACAATCTTTTCGAGGCCGCTTGTTTCCGGGGCGATTTGTTCGGCAAAGAATTTGGCCAATGCGATGCGCCGTGTCGCTGATGCGCTTTGGTCGGCCAATGCGGCTTTCACAAGAGCCACGCCCCCGAGTGTTATGCCAAACAAAGTTTGATAGGCGGTGGCGGCGGCAAGCGCCTCGGCGGGTCTGTTCTTCGCCGCGTCAATCATAAAGAGGCTTGAACGTTCAAAAGCGCCAAGGGCCTCAGACAAATGATCGCCCGTATTACCGAAGCCTTCCCGATTTGACTCATCAAGCGTGTCGAGTACATCCATCAAATCGCGGATGAGATCATTGATCGCGCCACCATCAGACAGAGTAATTTTGCGTGTAACGAGATCAATTGCCTGAATGCCATTCGTGCCTTCATAGATCGCGGCAATACGCGCATCACGTAAATGTTGGGCGGCGCCTGAGGATTCGATAAAGCCCATGCCGCCATGAATTTGAATACCAAGTGAGGCGACGTCAATGCCGATATCAGTGGACCATGATTTAGCCACCGGGGTAAGAAGGGCCGCGCGTTCCTCAGCCCGCTTCTTTCGGGTGGCGTCCGTTTCACGATGTGCGCGGTCAATTGCAGCGGCGGTCATATAACAAATTGCACGCGCCGCGTCCGTCTTCGCGCGCATCAACATGAGCATACGACGAATATCGGCGTGCTCAATGATGGCGCTCGACCCTTCGCTCTTTGTATTGAGCGCGCGACCTTGTTTGCGATCCTTCGCATAAGTGAGTGCTAATTGATAAGCGCGTTCGCCAATGGCAACGCCCTGCAAGCCGACACCGAGACGTGCCGCATTCATCATCGTGAACATCGCATTGAGGCCACGATTTTCTTCACC
>RFXE01000055.1 GCA_009921785.1 Alphaproteobacteria bacterium | reverse complement strand
GCGCCTTTTCTCATTCGTGCGCATTGCGCGGAAAGTCCCATCAGCGATGTTGCACTCTGGAATCATCGCCCCGAACGCGCAGAGTACGTGGCGCGCGAATTAAAGGCGCAAGGCCTGCCTGTGCGCGCGGTGGATAATCTCGAAGCGGCTATTCGCGAAGCGGATATTATCTCGACGGCAACGCTCTCAAGCACACCGCTTATTCGCGGCGCATGGCTCAAAGACGGCGCGCATCTTGATTGCGTCGGCGCCTTCAAGCCCTCGATGCGTGAGACGGATGATGTTGCGATTACACGCGCCAGCCTCTTTTGCGATACGCGCGCGGGCGCGTTGAAAGAAGGCGGCGATTACGCGCAGCCGATTGCCGCTGGCCTCATCAAAGCGAGCGACATCAAAGCTGATCTTTTTGATTTCGCACGCGGTACCCATCGCGGCCGCGCGAGTAGTCAGGAAATCACCATGTTCAAATCAGTCGGCACGGCGATTGAAGATCTCGCTGCGGCAATGGCGGTGTGGAAACGGGTTTCCTGACACCTTTTAAGCGAATTATTGGACAGGTGCGGTCCTGTCATGCGACAGACACTCTATGTCCATGATCGTCAAAATCTGTGGCCTCAAAACCCCCGAAACGCTTGAATCGGCTATTACCGCCGGGGCGGATTGGGTCGGCTTTGTGTTTTTCCCGAAATCGCCGCGGCATGTGACATTGGACTTGGCAAAAGATCTTGGCCGGATCGCGGACACCCGCGTGAAAAAGGTAGCCCTCGTTGTCGATGCTGATGATGCCGCGCTCGAGGCCGTCGAAAAGGCGCTCAATCCCGACATGTTCCAGCTCCACGGCCATGAGACGCCTGAGCGCGTGGCCGCCATTCGCGAGCGTTTTGGCCGCCCTATTATCAAAGCCCTCGGTATTGCGGACATTGCAGATCTTAAAGCTGCCCACGCCTATGCGCCTGCGGCAGATTGGCTCCTTCTTGATGCAAAACCGCCAAAAAATGCTGATCTTCCAGGCGGCAACGGGGTAAGCTTTGACTGGCGGCTCCTCGCGGGGCTTGACCTCGAAAAGCCCTTCATGGTCTCAGGAGGGCTAGACCCCTCGAATGTGGGACAGGCCATCGCCATTTCACATCCGACGGGGGTTGATGTGTCTTCCGGCGTCGAAACGGCACCGGGGATTAAGGATCCCGCAAAGATCCGTGCTTTCATTGAAGCCGCCCGCGCGGCATCGCGTTAGGATTTGAGGAACAGAAAATGACCATTCAACAGTCGCTCAACTCCTTCCGAACAGGACCGGATGAAACGGGCCATTTCGGAAATTTCGGCGGACGTTTCGTCGCCGAAACGCTGATGCCGCTGATCCTCGATCTCGAGAAAGCTTATGCAGATGCGAAAGCTGATCCAGCATTCGACGCCGAACTCAAAAGCTTCCACACGCATTATGTTGGCCGTCCAAGCCCACTCTATTTCGCTGAACGTCTTACCGAACATGTCGGTGGCGCGAAAATCTACTTGAAGCGCGATGAGCTCAATCACACGGGCGCGCACAAGATTAACAATGTGCTCGGTCAAATTTTGCTCGCACGCCGCATGGGCAAGACACGCATCATCGCGGAAACCGGCGCGGGTCAACATGGTGTAGCAACGGCAACGGCCTGCGCGCGCTTTGGTTTGAAATGCGTCGTCTATATGGGCGAGGTTGATGTCGAACGCCAAAAGCCGAATGTGTTCCGCATGAAAATGCTCGGTGCGGAAATCGTGCCGGTTGTGTCAGGCTCGAAGACCCTCAAAGACGCCATGAATGAAGCACTGCGTGATTGGGTCACGAATGTGCATGACACATTCTATTGCATCGGCACCTCTGCAGGTCCGCATCCCTATCCGATGATGGTCAGAGATTTCCAATCGATCATCGGCAAAGAAGCGCGTGAGCAAATGCTTGAACGTGAAGGTCGCCTGCCTGACTCGCTTGTGGCGTGCATTGGCGGTGGCTCGAATGCCATCGGTCTTTTCCATCCATTCCTTGATGATAAGTCTGTTGAGATTTACGGCGTGGAAGCGGCAGGGCATGGCGTGGCCTCCGGTATGCATGCCGCATCATTGAATGGCGGCAAGCCCGGCGTGCTGCATGGCAATCGCACTTACCTCCTGATGGATGGTGATGGTCAAATTGCCGAAGCGCATTCGATTTCTGCTGGCCTTGATTATCCCGGCATCGGACCCGAACACGCATGGCTTCATGATACGGGTCGCGTGACCTATCTCTCAACGACCGATGGCGAGGCTCTTGAAGCCTTCCAGCTTCTCTCAAAACTCGAAGGCATTATTCCCGCACTTGAACCCGCGCATGCAATTGCGCGCGCGGTTGAAATTGCAGCGAAGAAACCAAAAGACCATCTGATGATCGTCAATCTCTGCGGACGCGGCGACAAAGATATTTTCTCGGTTGCCGAGCATCTCGGAGGTATGTCGTGACCACTCGTATCGATACACGATTTGCAGAACTCAAAGCCGAGGGCCGCGCGGCGCTTGTAACCTTCTATATGGGTGGCGATCCGGATCCCGAGACGTCGCTCAAAGTGATCAAAGCACTGCCTAAGGCTGGTGCCGATCTCATTGAAATTGGCATGGCCTTCACCGATCCGATGGCGGATGGCCCAACGATTCAAGCCGCCGGTTTGCGCGCTTTGTCGAAAGGCATCACGCTTGAAAAGACACTGGGCATCGTAAGCGATTTCCGCAAAGACGATGAGAAAACACCGATTATTCTGATGGGTTACTTCAACCCCATCTTTATCTATGGCGTTGAAAAATTTCTCGTCGATGCCAAAGCCGCGGGCGTTGATGGTTTGATTGTTGTCGATTGTCCGCCCGAAGAGGATGATGAGCTTTGCAAGCCAGCATTGAAAGCCGGTTTGAATTTCATTCGTCTTGCCACACCGACAACCGATGAAAAGCGTTTGCCGAAAGTGCTGCAAAACACATCCGGCTTTGTCTATTATGTATCGATCGCCGGGATCACGGGCGCCGCGCGTCCAGATCCGCAAAAAGTGGGCGCCTCAGTTGCCCGCATCAAATCGCATACAAATCTTCCGGTCGCTGTGGGCTTTGGTGTGCGCACCGCTGCCGATGCCGCAGAAATCGCAAAAGTTGCGGATGGCGTTGTGGTGGGTTCGGCGCTTGTTGATGCGGTTCGTCATTCGCTTCATGCTGATGGGCGGCCAACCGAACTTACAGTGGGCTCTGTCGTGGCGATTGTCGAAGACATCGCCAAAGGCGTTCGCTCGGTGAAGAAGTAATCGAGCATGGCGCGCAAAAGTGGGCACCGGTTTTGCGTTAAAAGCCATGCTCAAAAGAGAAATTAAAGGAGCAGAGACATGGATTCGATCAATTGGATTTCCAATGTCGTCCGACCCAAGATTCGTTCATTCCTGAAGCGCGATACGCCGCAAAATCTCTGGATCAAATGTCCGGAAAGCGGCCAGCTTGTCTTCTCGAAAGATGTCGAAGCCAATCTCTTCGTTATTCCGGGCTCGGGCCATCACATGCGCATGTCCACAGGCGCGCGTTTGACCTCCATGTTTGATGATGGTGCTTATGAAGAGATCGCACTTCCCGAAGTGCCGCTTGATCCTTTGAAATTCCGCGACGAGAAAAAATATGTCGACCGCTTGCGCGATGCAAAAGCAAAAACATCTCTCATTGATGCAGTAAAGATCGCTTACGGAAAAGTCGAAGCAGTGCCGCTCACCATTGGTGTGCAGGATTTCGATTTCATGGGCGGCTCGCTCGGCATGGCAGCGGGCGAAGGTGTGATCAAGGGCATGGAAACAGCGATTGCGAAGAAAACGCCTTTCGTTCTCTTCGCTTCATCTGGTGGCGCACGCATGCAA
Organism: Alphaproteobacteria bacterium; assembly: GCA_009921785.1. Lineage (GTDB taxonomy): Bacteria > Pseudomonadota > Alphaproteobacteria > Rhizobiales > Beijerinckiaceae > CAIUPE01. Next base: position 5,765 of record RFXE01000055.1, on the reverse strand, counting down.
GAAGGCATGTTCTCGCTGATGCAGATGCCGCGCACGACGGTTGCTGTGAGAAAACTGCGCGAAGCAAAATTGCCTTACATCGTTGTGCTCACAAACCCCACAACGGGTGGTGTGACGGCGTCTTATGCAATGCTTGGCGATGTGCATATTGCCGAACCCGGTGCACTGATCGGTTTTGCGGGTCCCCGCGTGATCGAACAGACTATCCGCGAAAAATTGCCGGAAGGATTCCAACGCGCCGAATTTTTGAAGGCACATGGCATGGTCGATATGGTCGTGCATCGGCATGAGATGAAGGCAACGATTGCGCGTCTGTGCCGCATTCTGACAAAGTCCGACAAAAAAGCGGCCTGAACGGATTAGCCTACTCCTTAACCGCCGCTTAAGCGCAACGCTCTAATTGTTCCTCTCGCGGAGAGTTCCTTCGCGCGACGCATAGGAATAATTATGGGTGATCGGCGCGGCACGGGCCCTGGACGGCACGAGCCCTATTTCGAAGAGGACAAGCCGGACGAGGCGCAAAAAGCGCGTCGGCGGACTGCCGCTTCGGCGCGTACGCCGTCCGAAGAGCCCTATGACGAGCCGCGGCCGCAAAAGCGCCCAACCCGACAAAAGACTCGCCTCCCCGAAAAAGAACCACGAAGCGCAAAGCCTCGGCGTTCTATAATTGGTCGCTTGTTCTATTGGTGCATTGTGCTCGGGCTATGGGGTATCATCGCGATGGGCGTGCTCGTCGCCTATCACGCATCGAAATTGCCCCCGATCGATCAATTGGCCGTTCCCAAACGTCCGCCCAATATTGCGATTCTCGGCTCGGACGGAACGCTGCTCGCCAATCGCGGAGAAACCGGCGGTCGCGAAATCTCGCTTTCCGAATTGCCACCCTATTTGCCGCAAGCCTTTATCGCGATTGAAGATCGGCGTTTTTATACTCATGCGGGCATTGATCCCATCGGCATTGGCCGCGCGCTCTCGCGAAACATTCTGCGCGCGGGTGGCGGTGTGCAGGGTGGTTCAACGCTCACGCAACAACTCGCAAAAAATCTCTTCCTCACGCAAGAGCGCACCGCATCGCGCAAAATTCAGGAAGCGATTCTGGCACTCTGGCTTGAACGCAAATTTTCAAAAAATGAGATTCTCGAACTCTATTTGAACCGCGTTTATTTCGGCTCCGGCGCTTATGGCGTTGAAGCCGCGGCGCAAAAATATTTCGGTAAATCAGCGCGTGAAGTGACAATTGCCGAAGCCGCTATTCTTGGCGGTCTGGTGCAATCGCCTTCGCGTCTTGCGCCCAATCGCAATCCGGATGCGGCGCATGCGCGGGCATCGCTTGTACTTGCGGCCATGCAGCGTGACGGGTTTATTTCTGATGCCCAAATGAAAGAGGCGCTCGCCCGTCCTGCCGACGCGCAAAAATCAAAGACGGCGAATTCCGTTCTCTATGCGGCCGATCATGTCATCGACAAGCTTGACGATCTCATTGGTTCGATTGAAGGCGATTTGATCGTCACAACGACTCTCAACCCCATGATGCAAGCAGCGGCCGAGAAAGCGTTGACGGAAGAGCTCGCAACAAAAGGGCAAAAATTTGGTGTCTCACAAGGCGCGCTACTTGCAATGGACCCCGATGGCGCCATTCGTGCCTTTGTTGGCGGACGTAATTATAGCGAGAGTCAATTTGATCGTGTCACAAGCGCACGCAGACAACCGGGCTCGGCCTTCAAAGCCTTTGTCTATCTTGCCGCCCTCGAAAAAGGTTTGACGCCCGATACACTGCGCGATGATGCACCCATCAATATTAAAGGCTGGCAACCTGAGAATTATGCGAAAGAGTATCGCGGACCCGTCTCCCTGACCGAGGCGCTATCGCAATCCTTGAATACGGTCGCTGTGCGGCTTGGGCTCGAAGTGGGACCCAAGACCGTTGCGACAACGGCGCAGCGTTTAGGCATCAAATCAAAGCTCGATGCCAATGCCTCGATTGCGCTGGGTACATCTGCCGTCACGCCAATCGAACTTGTTTCAGCCTATGCGAGCTTTGCCAATGGAGGTGTGAGTGTTGAGCCCTATGTGATCACAGAAGTGATTACACGTGAAGGCGATCTCCTCTACACGCGCCCCGACGCGCTCCCGCATCAAGTGATTGATCCCGGCATTTTGGCTTCGTTCAATGTCATGATGCGCGAGACGCTTAAAAGCGGCACCGCAAAAAGAGCCGATCTTCCCAACTGGGATGCCGCTGGAAAAACAGGAACGAGTCAGGATTTTCGTGATGCCTGGTTTATCGGTTACACTGGCGCGCTGGTGACCGGCGTATGGCTTGGCAATGATGATAATTCGCCAACCAAACATGTTGCAGGCGGCAGTCTTCCCGTTGAAATCTGGTCGCGTTTCATGAAGCAAGCGCTTGCCAAAACAAAGCCGATTATGCTGCCAGCCAGCGATGTGCCGCAATCCGATTTACTCTCGGTCTTGGGCCGCGCGCTCTTTGGTTCCCCATCGCAAAATAATGGCACAGCCCAAAAGGGGCCGCTTATTTTGCAGCCGCAAACAGACGGCTCACAACCGAACTAATTATCGATAGCGATGCAGCGCCATACCATGGCGCTTGAGCCAGGCTTCCGCATTTTTATAATCAGGATAGAGCGAGGCAACGATTTTCCAAAAGCGTGGTGAATGATTGAGCTCTTTCAAATGCGCCACTTCATGCGCAGCGAGGTAATCAAGAATTTCAGGCGGCGCTAAAATCAGCCGCCAAGAAAAATTCAACCGGCCGTCCGCAGAGCATGATCCCCAACGGCTTTTCGTGTCTTTAAGTGCAATACGTCGTGCGGGAATACCAAGCAGCGTTGTGTAACGCTCGACCGCTTGATCAAGAGCAACGCGCGCTTCTTTTTTCAAAAAATCACGAACCCTTCGTGCCGCATGATCGGCAAGGCCTGCCACAACGAGCTGTGGTGAAGTCTCGTGGTCGTGTTCAACCCAAACCGTGCCGCGCTTCTCTGCGCGGTGTATGATTTGATGAAGCTTTCCCCGAAACGGAATCTCTGAGCCCGGCGCAATCGGAACCTCATCATCAAATTTCGTGAGGCGCGCGGCGATCCAAGCGCCATGACGATGGGCGAAATCGGCAGCCTGATCAAAATTACTGCGCATAGGCATTGTGAGTGTCACAATGCGTGTCGCTGCCGAAACACGAAGCGTGAAGCGTCGCGCTTTCGCCATGCGTTTAACCGCAACGCGAAATGTCGACTCACCGTGGATGATGTCGAGATGCGTAGGAGCGGGCTGACGCCGCGCGCGGGTGAAGAAGAGACTCATGCGGCCCCTATCGTGCCGCGAAGAGCGCGCGCTGTCACGCGCGCGTGCCTTTAACTCACAAGCTTCAAGCTCTTGGTCGTTGATTTCTTGGCGTCATGAGCGCTGTTCGCCATGAAATCGGCGATACGCGGCGCCACATCGGCGCGGAAGCGCGAACCATTGAAGACGCCGTAATGACCGACTTTTGGCTGGAGCCAATGCACGCGGCGCGACTCAGGAATATTCACGCAGAGTTTATGTGCCGCCTGCGTCTGACCGACGCCGGAGATATCGTCATTCTCGCCTTCGACCGTCATCAACGCGCAACGCTTGATGGCAGTCAGATCAACCGGCTTGTCGCGATGCATCATCGTGCCCTTAGGCAGTGCATGTTGCACAAATACCGTATCAACCGTTTGCAGATAAAATTCGGCGGTCAAATCCATAACGGCCATATATTCATCATAGAAGTCGCGATGTTTCTCAGCTGAGTCTCCATCGCCATGCACGAGATGCGAGAACATTTCGCCATGCGCTTCGATGTGACGATCAATATTCATCGCCATAAAGCCGGAGAGCTGCAAAAAGCCCGGATAGACATCACGCATGAAACCCGGATTAGGAAGCGGCACTTTCACAATGCAGTGACGCTTGAACCATGCGGTTCCGCGATCCTGTGCGAGCAAATTCACTTTTGTGGGGCTTTCACGCGTATCAATCGGCCCACCCATCAACGTCATCGACAAAGGTGTCGCGGGATCATTTTCCGCTTCCATGCGTGCAATCGCGGCAATCACCGGAACAGATGGTTGACATACTGCCATCAAATGAAGATCGGGACCTAAAAGGCGGATCATATCGATCACATAATCGATATAGTCATCGAGATCGAAACGGCCGACACTCAAAGGCACAGTGCGCGCATCAACCCAATCAGTGATGTATACGTCATGAGTTGGCAAAAATGATTCAACAGTACCGCGCAACAGAGTTGCATAGTGGCCGGACATCGGCGCCACCATCAAAATCTTCGGCTGATTGAGCGGACGACCGACGCTCTTTTTACGGAAATTGATCAGGTTGCAAAAAGGCTTTGACCACAGCACATCTTCAACCACTTCGGTTTGAACGCCATTGACGCTCACCGACCCATAAGAAAATTCAGGCTTACCGTAACGGCGGGTGGTGCGTTCAAACATTTCGCATGCCGCCGCAACACCGCGACCGAAAGGCGACTGGCTCAGCGGGTTGGCCGGATTGTTATAGAAAAACTTGGTGGAACCTGCGAGCGCGCGGGCGGGCCCGAGCAAAGCATGCGTGGCTTCATACCACATATAGAGGGGAAGCTTCATCACCTGACCGTCCTTCGACCAGCATAAGCTGGACCGTTTTATTGCAGTGCACAACGGTCACTCTAGTCCTAATCAATCCGATTGTGCAATGCTTCTAAGGTCATAGAGCCATGAAACCCCTTAAAACTCTGTGATCGGTAGATTATTCGCCCATTTGCATCAGAGAGCCTGCTTCCCGGGCCTTTTCGAGCAAAATACGGAAAGCCAAAATAGCGAGGGCAAAGAGCCCCACATTAAGGGCAAAGGCCTCCGCCATCAGATCAAGACGCAAATTATGGTCGATCAAAAGCGCGCGGAGCCCCTCAAACACATAGGTCGGCGGCAGACACCAGGCGATGGGCTGCAGCCAGGACGGCAACACCGTGACCGGATAATAAACTGAGGTTAGCGGCAGAAGGACAAACATCACGGTCCAGGCGAGGCTTTCCGCGCCCAAACCATGCCGCATTACCAATCCCGATACGACAAGGCCCACGGCCCATCCGGTCAAAACGAGATTGGCAAAAAACAAAGCAGCGCTGATGCCGAGTGCAAAATAATTGAACCCGAAAAACATCGTTGCCATCACCGCGACGGGCCCTAAGCCAATCGCCAAGCGCACAAGACTCATGATGATCAGCGCCGCAATAAATTCTGAAGGCCGCATTGGGCTCATCAACAAATTGCCGATATTGCGCGCCCAAATTTCTTCAAGAAAGGAAACCGAAAAGCCGAGCTGACTGCGGAACAACACATCCCACAACAACATCGCGCCAATCAAAGTACCCGCGGCAAATGCGGCGCGGCCTGACGCGCCTGCAACATAGACTTGAATGAAACCCCATGTGAGCATTTGCACTGTGGGCCAATAAACAAGTTCAAGCAGACGCGGCCAAGACGAACGTAAAAGATAGGTATAACGCAAGATCAACGCGCCCACGCGGGTGAACGAAAAGCCCTCATTATGGCTATAAATTTCCGTGCTCATGCGGCGGCTCCCTGCGTAACGGGTGCACGCGCGACATCAAGAAACACTTCTTCAAGTGAATGACGTCCGTATTTTTCAATGAGAGAATGAGGCGTGCCTTCATCAGCAATCGCACCCGCTTTCATGATGATGACACGATCACATAA